>CAJTOW010000015.1 GCA_910577655.1 uncultured Lachnospiraceae bacterium
TCCACATCGGGCGGACGCCCGGTGCTTCTTGTCTGGCGTAGCCGGACAAGAAGATTCCCCCATGAACAGTAACCAATACCATCTTATCATAAATGAACAGCCAATACAATTTCCTTTACCGAAGCCAAAAAAAATGATATGATATAAGCAGCAGTTCCTTGTGACATGGCCTAAGCGCAAAACCGGTGGAACGCCTGGAAGCGAATGCCCTGGGGAGCAGGCAAAGCGCGTCAGGGGACAGGACACCCGGAAGGAACTATCATAACAAAACTGAGGAGGAGTATCATGAAACGTTTACTTGCAATCGGAGAAGCTTTGATTGACTTTATCCCGGAAGAGACTGGGAAGGAGCTGAAGGATGTCTGCGGCTTCCAGCCCAAGGTGGGCGGGGCTCCGGCCAATGTATGCGGTGCCTATGTGAAGCTGGGCGGGAAGGCGTCCCTGGTTACCCAGCTGGGCCAGGATCCCTTTGGCGACAAGATCGTGGCTGAGTTTACTGAGGCAGGAATCGACTGCGGCTGCGTGAAACGTACCGGGAAGGCCAATACCTCCCTGGCCTTTGTGGCCCTTAAGGAGGATGGGAACCGGGAGTTTTCCTTCTACCGTAAGCCGGGGGCAGATATGCTGCTGGAGGCGGCAGATGTGAAAGAAGAATGGTTTGCAGATGCAGGTGTGCTGCATTTCTGCTCTGTGTCCCTGGGAGACTTCCCCATGAAGGAAGCCCACAGGAAGGCAGTGGAGTATGCAATAGCAGCAGGTGCACTCATCAGCTTTGACCCCAATATCCGTCTGGCGCTGTGGGACGATGCAGAGGCGCTGAAAAATGTTATCCGGGAGTTTGCACCCCTTGCCCATGTTCTGAAAATATCCGACGAAGAGCTGGAGTTCATCACCGGGAAAACGGATATCCGGGAAGCCCTGCCCCAGCTTCTGACCGGCAATACAAAGCTGGTGATCTATACCAAAGGCGCCGGCGGCGCAGAAGCCTACACCAGTACCACCAATGTCTTTGCGGCTTCCCGGAAGGTCAAGGCTGTGGACACCACCGGAGCCGGAGACGGCTTTATCGGTTCCTTCCTTTACTGCCTGATGCGGAACGAAGTCACTGTGGACAATCTGGAGAAGGTGAGCGCAGAGAAGCTGGAGGAGTATCTGGCCTTTGCCAACCGGTTCTGCGGCATCAGTGTGACCAGACATGGAGCGATTGCGTCTTATCCGAAGCTGGATGAGATGTAAAGAAAAAACGGAATCAGCCCGTTAGGGTTTTTGTCAAGAGGAACTTTTCAAGGGATGGGAAAAGTCAGGCGGGAAAAGCCTTGTGGACGGTTAAAAGCCGTTTTCGGCGGCGAAATGGCAACGGCAAAAATCCAGACGGTCAAGGGTTTAAGAGTGGAGATTTTTTCGCGCCCTTTGCGAAAAAATACTACTCGTCCCTTGGCGGTCTGGATAGTCGGAACGGGGAAAATGCTGATTGTTTTTCGCTATCGGATATGGTACAATTCTTTCGGTACAGACCGACAAATCGGAATAGGATCAAAATTATGATAACAAATTTGTTTCGTGAGTATCTTTCTCTATCTGATAAAATGAGGACAGGGTATAAAAGCAGTTTGGGAAAACCTCATTCATCGTTGGAAAATTTCTTTACAGAGATAACACCTGTTATTCCCGAAGTTTTTCGGGCGGTTTATGAAGAAGTAGCAGGGACACATAGAGATATTGCCATTCAAAAATATATGGATTTTGTTCCAGGCTACAGGTTGATACACATTGAAGAATTAGAAAGAGAATTTCATACCCTTATGGGACTGTTGGATTTGGATGATATATGTGAGGCTGGAATAAAAACGATTATTCCATTATTGGCTGACTATTCATCTTCGTACATTTTCTATGCTAAAACTGACGATAATAAAGAGGCCATTTTTCATTTTTCACCAGACGATGGACTACAGAAGTGGCATAATTCAGTAGAGCTATTTTTTGAAACTATAATTGCATTTTATACAGAAAATGTATTTTATTTGGATGATGACGGCTTTCTTGACTATGATTTTGAAAAAGAAGGTGTAATAGGTGCAATACATAATCCAGATATAGAGTATTGGTTAGAATGACTTGCTCACGTTTAGCGGGCAGAAAAATCAAAAGCAGGGCGGCGTTGACTATCCCACCGCCCCCGCCCTCGTTCCGGCTCCCGTCTGCGCCACCCTTGTGCGCCGGATAGGCGGTTTTGGCGGCGGTTACAACAAAAAACGCTCCCGTCGGTTTTGGCAGAAGCGAGGTTGATGTTTTGAAATGTGAGATCACTTTTCTTGGACAGAATATTCGCATGGCAATGAATACATATTTCACTCTTGAAGATCTGCTACCTTGGAAATGTCCCCAGATGCCTTGGGCAAAGCATTGAAATGGATCTACACCAAACTGTGCACACTTGAAAAATCCGACAGCAATGGCACATAAAATTACGCCAACTGTAGTCATAAAAAAACGTTTTTTGTCATTTTCTCCAAATTTCATATCCTTTTCCTCCTCAGATAATTCCATCAGGAACTGCAAATATTATGAAAATGCAATCCATGACCGGTTTTTGCGGCACATTATAACACGTTTGCAAAAAAATCTATAAGCGAATTAATAGTTTTTATGGGCTCGATTTCAAATACTGTAACAGTTCAGACGGGCCATCTTCTTGCCCCCGAAAAGCGTCGGGGACAAGAAGCTTCGGGCGTCAGCCCGATGTCAAATCGGATAAGAAAGCGCTTATGCAAACAAAAGCGTGTTTGCAACACACTTTCTCATCCGATTTGCCGCCCGTCTGAACTGTTACCAAATACTCGATTTCAAGATTAGTGTTCACGGGCGTTCCGAGGGGGAAACTTTTTCCAGAGCTGGTATCCGCCGGTCAGGAGGCGATGCTGTGGCATCGTTGACTGACGACAACGCGGCAGATGGCGTGGATAGCGGGTGCTTAATTCACCGGAATTTCCGCAAGGCAGTACTAGATGTAACTGTTTAGACACTCCTGTGAACTGTAACAATTCTATGGTACCAGGGAAATATTTGTGATAAAATAATATTACAGTTCACACAGCCGGGCTTCCGGAATCCCGGCTGCAAAGGCAGGTACAGTAAGACTCCGGCAGTACAAATGGCATATGAGGAGGCAGGACTATGAAAAAATGGCTGGATGAAGAATATGAATTCGAAATTGAAGTAACCGGTTTTCTGCGTGGCGATCACACGGAGCATTACTGTCGCAATGGTGAGGAAGTCGGTGATAAATATACTTGCACATACGGCTGTCCGGTTAATTCGGAAGGATATGGTATCTGCTCCAAGACGATGGTGATGCTCTATCCTGTCATGGAAGCAGTCAGAAGTGGCGGCGATCTGCGAAATACCGGCGGCGACAGCAAATACAGTAAGGTCATTGTCTGCCCTGATGGCTGCGTCATGTTCCGGATCACAGCAAGGCCCCTGGGCAACCAGAATCCTTTTATGGGGAAGTGTTTCGGTTGAATGCTGGCAGGATGATCATGGAAACAGAAGACCTTATTCTGGGAAAGGCAGTTTACGAGGACTGGCGCTTCATGTACCAGAATGTCTGGTCCAGACCTGAGACAGCAAAATATATGCTCTGGAAGGTGACGACAGACGAGGAAGCAGCCAGGGCGCGGATGCATAGAACGATGGCGTGGCAGGAAAGCCATGATTCCTGGCTGGTCTACGAGAAACGCAGCAGGCAGGCCATTGGCTTTGCGGGAGTGAAGGAGATCCGGTCCCGGATTTATGAGGATACCGGTATCGCCCTTGGGCCGGAGTATGTCGGGAAAGGCTATGGAAAGCAGATTCTGGAAAGACTGGTGGAGTATTGCGTGTCTCTGGGCGGAGTGGAATTCTGCTACTCCACACGTGCGGCGAACCTTGCGTCAAAGGCCCTTGCACGGTCCTGCGGTTTTGTCTGCCAGAATTCGGAGTGGAAGACAGACCCGCGCAGCGGAGAACCCTATGAACTGGAGATTTACAAGAAAGATCTGAAAGGATTTGCTGCCTGCCAGAACCATAGAACTCCTTCATAGTGACGAATCCCCCGCAGCCTGCTGGACAAGAGATTTGAGGTCTTGGTAGAGCGTGTTTGAAAATTCATTCCCGGCATCTCCACAAGGGACGCCTTCGGTGTGTACGCCCCACTTCGCAGTACACCGCAGGCGTCCCTTGGGATATTTGGCCCCAATTCACTTAACGTAGCCCACTACGCCGCATTCATTAGGGCCAAATCTCCCACAAAGTGGAACGTACAGCTACTGGAAAGCAGTTTTCAGACACGCACTAGTACTACAGCGAACATTCCGAAATCAGCCTATGTGAAACTACGGTATTCGGCTATAATTACTGCTGATTTCACAAAATCCTATTTATCTTCAATAATTTCTAATGTCATCCTCATAAATCGAGTATCACAAGCAATGCATGATTTAATAATACACTCCGGTAAGTTATTTTTCATACATACATGGTTATGAAAAGATACTAGCCACATATATTTTTTTAGAATATGTTCTCTCTGTCTTGCTTCATTAATTTCAGAAACATCCAAATCAGCATATGTTCCAAACTCATTAATTTTTTGTATAATATGTGTTTTGTGTTGCTCTGGTAGTTGCTTTTGATTTATGCTTCCTTGACCTAATCTTTGATAATCATCTGGAAAGAATGTTTTCACAAATTCAAGTACCTATCCCATAGTAATTCGATCTACTACTTTGTCCATATCAAAACAATATAGATAATTCAATACAATTTCATCATCTGCCGTTTTTTAAATAAGAACATCTCTCCATTTTAAATAAAATTTTTCCTCATTAACAGCCGGAAGAATAGCATTGCAAAATTCAAGTTCCTCATCTGAAACTCCCTCGCCAGCATGTGCGCGATTTTCAATTTCACAAGCTCTTCTCAGATATTCGGGCTTTACAAAATGAGTCTGCAAAACATAATTCATAATGGCTGATCCTATAATTATTCTAGGATATACTGCCTTCTCCTCCAAAGCAACAGCATCAATCAATCCCTGACCAAAAATAAAATCATCGTTAAATGAAATAGTCCAAATAGTTATCCCACCTCGAAGAAATAAATCATATTGCAGGATAAAATGTCGTTGTATATCTGCGACAATGGCCATAAATGCCAAAAACCGCTGATATTCGAATGGGGTAGTACCTGTTTCTAAGCATAATAGAATATTATCCGAAAAAACTTTTGTATCCTAACAAACAAAATAAGCAATATAGTATTCTTTGATAGATTCAACCTGTCTGTCTTCTTTGGGCATCCAATTTCATCCTTTCTAACATAGAACATGTTGCAGATTTTAATAAGTCCACAGCTTTAATAATATTAATGAATTATTCCTTTACCAATCTATATCGCCTTATCCTATTAGCTCCATAAGATTCAACTTTCTTTTGCTCTTGTAACTTTTGAAGCAGTTGCCTTGCTCTACGCTCTTTTACATCTAAAAGCATACAAATATCTCTACAAGAACATTCCGATTGCTCCGATAAGTATTGGAGTATCTTCTCTAACTGCTGCTCCGTCTTTATCGGCACTTTTTTATCGGTATTTTTTATCGGCATTTTATTGTCGGCAATTTCTGCCGATAAATCATTGCCGATGTTTCCAGCATTATAATTCAAATTTTTAAGTATTAACCAGAATTCGCTATTGCTCGACCTGAATTCTGGCTTCATTTCTTCTGTATAATATTGCTGAAATTCATAAGAATCCAAAATTTTCTTAAAGCCGCTACCCCGGCGATCCATATACTTCAAACGGTTAAATATGTCGGCAATAATCGGATTCCGTCTCCTGGACGATACATTTCTCAAATCTAAGTCCTGCACCTTGCGTCCATCCAACATACCGCCTGGAGAGTAAATCTCCATTCTGTCATCAAACATATCGATATGAACTTCACTCCCCAATTCCAGATAATCCCTATGAATCAGTGCATTCACAATTCCCTCAAGAACAGCCGTATCCGGATAATCCGGCATCTCAATTCTTCCGTTTCCGGTCTTTCTCCATGCCTTCTTTGTATTTCTGGAAACAAAACTCATGCTGTCCTGCAAAAGATTTACAAGACCACCACTGTATTCTGCATCATCAATAGCATCAATCAGCCCTGATGCCTTGTCTAGCCCATTCCATCTCGTACAAAAAACCCTCGAATGACGAATTGGAGACTCATCTGCCAGCAATGCCCCTGTATTTGTAAGATTCCTCTCTTCGTCTATAATGCCCCAGGATTCATAATCGTTATCTTCAAAATCTTTCCCTGTATTACGCTTACATACAGAACGTAATTTTGTAAAAGCCATGTTCTTGAACTTATAATTTGAAACCAAACTGTCATAAGAACGGTTTGTTCCCTGAAGAACCAGTCGCTTGAGCGTAATATTATCCGCCGGGACACTTTCATTTCCCAAACGAATATAAGCTGTCATATTCCCCTCGCCCACATAGTAATATGGTGTTTCTTTACCCGCATACACATCAAGGAGAAGCAATTTCTTATCATCTTCCATATGAAATCGTAAATTTACTTTCGGGATAGAATCAATTCTCGTTTTGATTGTCTCACTTATAAACTCCGCATCAGATTCTGCATTTTCTAATCCGACAACTTCATCATCATTTGTAATGCCCCAAATCAAGGTGCCGCCAAAACTATTCGCAAAGGCACTGACGCTTTTCAGCCAACTCTTTACCTGCTTTCTTTCCACGCTGCGCTTCTTATCATATTCAGTTGCTTCTCCAATTAATTCCTTTGGATCAATCTGCATCAGCCCACTTCCTTTCTATTGACTACACATAAGACTCATCTACACATTTTACATCTATACGCTTTTTACCTTATTTACCAATCTGCCACGTTATACTTTTCCATAAGTTCTTTTGCCTTCGCTTCGCCTTCCTTAGTAATATACATGGACTTTGGCCGATGAGAACCCTGCCTTATGTAATCTTTTTCGTCAAGTTGGTTCAGAACGTCAAAATCATAGCCTTTCCATGCATACTTGTATATTTGTCACACCCTTGAACCCCAGTGGAGCCTTAACATTCCTACAATAACAAATTTTAATTGCTATCTGTGATAGTTGGAAGCACATCGTCCTCCACTCTTTATAACTTACGGCGCTGATTATCTTTACGCTTTCACATTGCGGCTCGGACTCCACGTCTTAGTATCGGCTACTCGCCTGGTTTTGCCAAAGTAGGAATTTCTCCTACTTATATTTCAAGTGCCGGTCTGCGCACTCCAAACTTAAACATTGTATCCTCAAAATATTTCTTTAGAGCAATCCATTACGTTATTTTTTCGGGTGATTCTTTTCAAAATCGAGTTTCGCGCAACCTCCATTTATTTTCTTTCCATTCATTTGAATATCAAACACCACTTCTTTAATGTAAGAGTTATAGATTGAAAAATATTTTTGTATGAGATAGTATAGTTGTATTTTTAGTTTAATGTCTATTTGAGCTGCTTTAACTTGTGCCTGATTAATTTCTTCACCTATAACTTTTAAATTGTTTCTTGTTAAAACATCAATTTCTGCAATTCTTTGATTATTTTGCTTAACATTTTCTAATATTGAAAAAATTTCATTATGATAAGTTTGTTCTTGCGGTGTTAACGCCCCTTTTTGATTTATAATCTGAGATTGCTTTATTGATATCAGTCTTTCATTATTTATGTTGATTTGCTGCAAATGCAATTTTTCATCTATAAGCTGTTTGCTTTGCGCCGCTATATTTAAGGCTGACACAAGATGATTCAACACAATCCTGCATTCCTCATCTATAGCAAATATTTCTTTCTGAATATCCGCCGCAAATTTTACAAGAGTTCCATAGGTTTTCATCTCACACATTGCGCAGTTCTCGCATAAGCCTCTGTCATCAAAAATCTCGGAATTAAATTTAATATTATTTATAGAAGAAAAAAAATTCCCATAAAGTCGCAAAAAATCATTCTTCATTTCTATAAAATTATCATTTTGATATAACATATTTGAAACTGTAAATAGAAAATTTTCTAGCTGATTGTATGTATCTGCAAGCACTGAGCGTTATTTTTCCATTTTTCTATTCAAGTTGTCTTCCACCTTTATAGATGTCTGAAGATGGTTGTTTTCAATGTTCAATTTTGTTTGTAAATCATGTGCTTCCTTTTGATTCTTGTTACTATTTTTAAGTGTATACCAAAGTGAAACTAAAGCAATCATTCCAGTAAACAAAGAACCTATAATTCCACCCATAAAGTTAATTACATCATTTCCACTTGCATTTTTATAAGTAACCAAGTTATGAAACAAAGAAATAATTCCTAAGCAAGAAAACAAAATTAATGCTATTATTAGTACGACCATATGTGCTTTTGATAGTTTGTTTTTCATACTATGTCTCCCTCAAAATAATACCTATATTAATATTGTTACTTTTTTCTTTCGAAATAAACAACTATATAACAAAGCAATGACTTAGAATTATGCTATTTCCCCATTATCTCATAATAATCATCAATATACATTTCAGCTTTTTTCCTGTTTCTTTCCTTTACTTTTTCCGGGTACCAGCATGAAATACTGGTTGTAGAATAGCAAAATTCATTTGTGGGTCCGGGAAGAATCGCTGCTTCAGGGATATAAGTCCCATCTGTATCGAATATTTGTATGACCTGCCATACATCTGTTTTTTTCAGTTTATTTTCGTCCAGATATTTTTTTACTTTTGCGTATAGAATATCGCAGACATTATCTTTTGTGATTTCATCATCACTTGTGATATCGCCATTTGTAAATACAAAACGTACATGTTTTTTTCGATAAATTTTTTTGAAAATTTTTTCTAATGCAGTCTTATCAGTGCTGCCCTCAACAATAAAAAACAGTATCTTTTTTGTGGGTTTTACCATGGATTTCCTCCTCAGTCAGAAACATGTTTCTGCGGATTCTGCCTTAAAAGTTTTTCCATCTGAGGTGATAGTTTTAATTTTGGTTTGTTTTCAACATTTCCCGCTCTTCTGAAGGAATAACCAATCGTCTGAAGATCCGTATCATCGTACAAATCCTCCTTTTGTCCGCCGAGTACAATGGCTCTTATATAGAAATCGCGTTTGTTATTATTTTTTCTCTATTCCCTGCAGGCGGATATACCGGTTCCTTGCATTGGTTGTGGAACAGATGATATTGGCATGGTCCAGTTTTTCGGGAACCCGGAGATTATGTGAGGCAAAGATCAGCTGGCCCTGGGCTTCCTGACTGAGAATACCTGATAGTTCTCCCAGCAGATATTCAAATATACCAGAATCCAGTTCATCTACCGCCAAACATATCTGAGGCGAATTTGGATGATTTTTTTCCGCTGTCACTTATTTCCTCGCTGACCTTCCGGATATCGATCTGAAGGTCTGGAATGATAGCCTTTAGCGCGATATTGATGGAATCTGTGGCGCGGCATAGATGGAGAAACATATCCTCATCCATTTCGCCATGTCCACCCATAAACACAGGAAGACAGCCTTGCATGACATAGCTCCCGGTTTCACTATGGACATTAATAGGAAGCACCTGGTTGTTGTTAATTGCCCCCAGCTGATTCACTTTTATTACCTGAAAATACAGACGCCCGAAGCTGCTTAAAGCCCTGATTACGTCATATAAAATAACTGCTTCTATATCATCAGTACAAGCGGATTCTGCTAGATTTTTGACAGTAACATTGTTAAAAAAACAGATACATTTTTCTGCGCGCAATAGACTGCCAGATTCTGAATCGAATTCAAAAACGGAATGTTTTTAAAATATTTCAGTTCTGTTTTGATAATTCTTACCACATAAGAATCACTCATATTTTCACCTTTTCCGATATTTTTTGGATTTGTAATAGAATATATGCGTTATAGTATCTATATTTTAATGCAATATATACATCTTGTCCATACTTTTTCCGGAGTGTACCTCCGGGAACATCACCCTCATGAACAGTAACCTCCTGCCCTGTCTTCTTTTCCCACTATTCTTTTACAATCCCGTATCCCGCTTTTTTCCGGCACAGGCTGCTGTAGCTGATACCCAGCCGTCCTGCTGCTTCCCGGAGACTGTCGGTCTCATTGACAGCCGCCTGGATGTAGCTGCGTTCAAAGGCCTGAAGGGCTTCCCGCAGGGGCCTGACCACAGGCCCGTCCGGCGCCGGGGGGCTTTTGGCGGAATCCGTTTCCAGAACGGAATGATGAAAGTCCTGGAAGCGGCTGATATAATCCTGGATTACCTGGTCAGGGTATTCACTCAGACAGATTTTCTGTGCAAAATTCTCGATCTCACGGATATTGCCCATCCAGTCCAGCCTGGTCAGTTCCTCCATCTTATGGGAGGGAATGGCCAGGCTCTTTTTGTCGCAGTGATAGATCTCAGAATATTTTCCGATGAAATATTCAATAAAACAGGGAATCTCCTCCCGCCGCTGCCGCAGAGGCGGAATATGGATATTGGCCACACAGATCCGGTAGTATAGATCCAGCCGGAAGGTGCCTTCCCCGATCATCTCCCGCAGGTCCCGGCCGGAGGTACAGATGATGCGGGTCCGGATCTCCCTGGCTTTCAGGGAGCCCAGAGGCGTGATGGTTCTGTTCTGCAGAAAATGCAGCAGCAGAGTCTGGTTCTGGGGGGACAGCTCATTGATCTCATCAAAGAGAATGGTTCCGTGATTTGCCATCTCCAGAAGACCGGTTTTCCCCTTATTGGAGGCTCCGGTAAAGGCATTGGGAAAATATCCGAACAGCTCAGAAGCGAACAGTTCGGAGGGGATGGCATTGCAGTGGATGCATACGAAGGGGGCCTGGGCCAGAGTGCCGTTTTTCTGGATATATTCCGCCAGATGATTCTTGCCGCAGCCGCTTTCTCCGTAGATGAGAACCGAAACCTGGTTGTTGGAAAGCATATTTGCCTTGTGATAGATCCTGGTCATGGAAGGGGTCGCCAGGACGGTTCCATCCTTTTCCCATATGTTTTTTTCTCTACAATCCATAGCGTTTCCTCTTTTTGGACAGGGTTGACGGGTCAATCCCCAGTTTGCCGGCTGCCTGGGCAGCACTGGAAGTGCTTTCCAAAGCAGCCCGGATCAGTTTCTTTTCCAGAAGCTCCACCGATTCTTTCAGGGTCAGAGTCTCCAGGCTTCCCAGGGAGGCCAGGGGATCATCTGGCCGGGAGCCGTAGAACTCCTCGGGCAGCTGGTCTGCAGTGATGGTATCTGTGGGGCAGAGGACCACCAGGCTTTCAATCAGGTGCTGCAGCTCCCGGACATTGCCTGGCCAGCAGTAGCGGGAAAAGAGACGGAGCACATCGCTGGAGAGATGTTTCTTGCAGTTGTTGAGCCGGTTATAGTGGTTCAGGAAAAAGGTGGCCAGCAAAGGAATATCCGTGGGACGTTCCCGCAGGGGAGGCAGGGACAGCTCAATGGTGTTCAGCCGGTAGTACAGATCCAGCCGGAACTCGTGATCCTTGACCATCTGGAGCAGATCCCGGTTGGTAGCGCAGATGATCCGGAAGTCCACGGGGGTGGCTTCCAGCGCGCCGATGGCCCGGATCTCCTTGTTCTGGATGACCTGGAGAAGCTTGGCCTGGATATCCAGAGGCAGTTCGCCAATCTCATCCAGAAAAAGGGTTCCCCGGTTGGCAAGCTGGATCAGGCCATCCTTGCCGTTTTTGGCGGCGCCGGTGAAGGAGCCGGGAGCATAGCCGAAAAGCTCGGACTCAAACAAGGCCGGCGGGATCGTGGCCATGTTGACGTGGATAAAGTTCTCATCCTTGCGCTGACTGCTCTGGTGGATGAATTTTGCCAGCACATCCTTGCCGGTGCCGGACTCCCCTGTCAGCATGACGGAGACCGAGGTGGAGGCCAGACGCAGGGCCTTTCCATAAATGTTGAACATCTGTTTGTCGGAGATGATGATATCCTTGCCGATATTCTGGTGGATCTGGATATTGCGCAGATGGGTCTCCAGCGCCAGCGCCTGCATGGTGGACCTGGAGACTGCCTCCTGGAGATTCATCAGCTCACTGTAATTGGTGATGCTGTAGATCACAAAATCGATTTCCTTATTCTCGTTGAAGATGGGAATGGCTGTGGTCAGGACATAGTCGGTGGTGCGGTAGCGGACTACCTCCGTCTGGGACTGGCGGGTCCTCAGCACTGTGTCAATGATATAGCTTTCCGTAGGCAGGGCGACATCCTCTCTCTGGGATATCTCCCGGACATTCCGGCCAAAATAGGTCCGGATGTCAAACTGGGCCAGCTTGCTGTAGTATCGGTTGCCCCAGATAATGACCCCTTCGCCATTGGTAATGATGATGCCGATGTTCAGCTCATCGTAAACACGGGATACATCCCGCATACGGATATAGGGGGATTTACTGCTCATGTTCAGTCTCCTTCATTTTCCCGGGTTCCCGGAAGGAATCAGATGTTGAAAAAAATCAATGATTATCTCAATATTAATAATTTTGTTGAAAAAAGTCAATAAAGTAAAATAAATATAAAAAATATGAAGAATTAAGAAAAAATGAAGAAGGCCAGGAGAAAAATAAAAAGTCAAAAAAATAACGATTTTATGCGGAAAACGAGGGTTCTCTCTGTTGTTGAAATCACAAAAATACACAGAAAAGACGGAGAATACAGAACATGGCATGGTAATTGCTTATATAAAATAGTGTATTTCATAAAATAACTGCCCGTCTGGCAGCAGAAACTGTGAAAACGGGATGACAAAAAAATAACTAAGGAGGGTTACTTATGCATTACGAACATCATCGCTACGTAGGAAAGATCTGTGTGGTTACAGGTGCAGCCAACGGCCTGGGCCTGAACCTGGCCCAGCGTCTGGTGGAGGAGGGCGCTCTGGTAGCAGCCCTGGATCTGGAGAAGGAATCTCTGGAGAGAGAGTTCGGCGGGCAGAAGGAGGTGTTTGGCGTTCCCTGTGATGTATCTTCCAAGGCCAGTGTGGACGCTGCCATCGCCGCAGTGCTGGAACATTATGACCACATTGACGCACTGTTCAATATCGCGGGCGTCATCGGGCGCCAGTCTTTCCTTGACAGCACGGAGGAGCAGTGGAGAAGGGTTATTGACATCAACTTAAACGGCACCTTCTTTGTATCCCAGGCAGTCCTGCGTCACATGGTGGAACGGGAGATCAAGGGCGTGGTGGTCAATACCAGCTCCGTGGCCTCCCAGATCGTATCACCCAATACCGGCGCCTATGCGGCCAGCAAGGGAGGCGTTACCATGCTTACCAAGTTTGCCGCTCTGGAGATGGCCAAATACGGAATCCGTGTCTGCGCCTTTGGCCCGGGAACCCATGCTACCAGACTGACAGAGGGGACCCGGTTGAATCCTGAGCGCTGTGAAATGTTCCTGCGCAATATTCCCCTGGGACGGTTTGGAGAGCCGGATGAGGCCACCTCTGTGGCGCTGTTCTTAGGATCCGATGAGGCTTCCTACTGTACCGGACAGACCTGGATCGAGGACGGAGGAAACTGTCTGTTCTGATTCACTGATATATTCGTTACAGTTCCACATCGGGCGGACGCCCGATTCTACTTGTCTGGCGCAGCCGGACAGAAAGAAGCCCCCATGAACAGCAGCATATTCCTGGAGTCTCCCCGCGCCTCTTTTTGGGGCTGGTTTTGCGGGATCCGGGAGTATAGAAAGAAAGGAGGGTCCTATATGGACTGGCATGAGAAGTATAAAGATAAACTGACCACGGCAGCCGAGGCTGTCAGCCATATCAGATCAGGGGAGAAGATCATATTCGCGGACTGGATCGGGGAGCCGCCGGCCCTGGTGGATGCCCTGGTTGCCCGCTATGAGGAGCTTGAGGATGTGGAGATCATCCATGGGATGAGTCCGGGCCCCAATGCTTATGTGGATGAGAAATATACGGGACATTTTCACCATACATCCCTGTTCATCGGGCCTAAGTCCCGGGCAGCCTATCACGCGGGCCGTGTAGACTATCTGGGCGGAACCAATTTCCACAACTGGCCGGATATGTTCGCCAAAAACCCGGATCTGAATCCCCATTGGGCCATGATCCAGGTGACCCCGCCGGATGAGGACGGTTTCTGCAGCTTTGGAAATACCTGCTGCTTTACAGAACCGGCGGCCCGGACGGCAGACCGTATCATCGCCCAGGTCAACCCGGATATGCCCTTTACCGGCGGCAGACTATTCGAGCTTTCCAGGGCGGATTATATTGTGGAAGCCGTGTCCCCGCTGTATACCATCGGGCGGGCAGAACCCAGTGAAAAGATCCAGAAGATCGCTGATTACTGCGCAAGCCTGGTAGAGGACGGAGCCACCATCCAGCTGGGAATCGGAGCCCTGCCCGACGCCATTGCCCGGAATCTGGCAGGGAAAAAGGATCTGGGGGTTCACTCGGAGACTCTGACGGAAGCCATGATGGAGCTGGTCCAGGCCGGTGTAATCACCAACAAACGCAAGACCCTCAATCCGGGCGTGTGCATCGGAGCCCAGGCGGCAGGCAGTCTGGAATTTTACAGGTTTATTGACCATAACCCTATGTTCCAGATGCAGCCGGTGGATTATGTCAATGATCCCTATATCATCGGCCAGAACTACAAACAGACCTCCATCAACGGCTGTCTGGAGGTGGATCTCCAGGGCCAGGTCAACTCAGAGACCGTAGGCGGACGTCAGTACAGCGGGATCGGCGGCCAGCTGGATCATGTGCGGGGAGCACAGATCAGTGAAGGCGGCAAGTCCATCATCGCCTTAAATTCCACAGCCAGGAATGACACGATTTCCAAGATCGTACCTTATTTCCAGCCAGGCAACATCACTACGGTTCCCCGCTATGATGTTGATTACATTGTTACAGAATACGGAATCGCGGCTCTGCGCTATAAAACTGTGCGCCAGAGGGCCGAGGCCCTGATCGCCATCGCCCATCCTAAGTTCAGGGATGAGCTGACAGAGAAGGCCAGGGAGATGGGGCTGATTCCCCTGGGAGGATGACAGGATACATAATGAAAAATAACAAACAAAAGAACCGGTGGCTGGTGCTTTTCTGTATCTGCTGCAACACGTTCTGCTTTGGCGGTGTCTATGCCTGGAGTGCCTTTTCCGGGGAGCTGGCAGCCTATATGGGCTGGGATTACAGCAGGGTGACGCTGGCCTATTCCATCATGCTGATGATGATTGCAGCCATGGGGCTGGTGGGCGGTATGCTGCTGCAGCGGTTTGGCGCCCGCAGGCTGATGATTGCGGCAGGGATTATGTGGGGGCTTGGATGGTTTGCCACCGGGTTTGCAAAAAATATTTTTATGCTTTACGTAAGTCTTGGAGTTCTGGCAGGCTGCGCCTCCGGCTTTGGGTACAATCCCGGGGTGGTGACCGCGGTCAGCTGGTTCCCGGACAAGAAAGGATTCGCCTCCGGCATGGCGGTGGGGGTCTGCGGCATGTCCTCCCTGGTTGTAGCGCCTCTGGCCAATTTTCTTCTGACCAGATTCAATGTAATGACCGCGTTTCAGATGGTGGGCGGCTTTTTCCTGGTGATTTCAGCCGCTACCTCCTGGTATATCGACGGACCGGCCCCCGGATGGAAGCCGGAAGGCTATGAACCCCCGGACGTGTCAGCCGGGACAGACGGCAGGACCTGGCGGGAAATGCTTAAAGATCCCCGGGGATATCTTCTGTGGGCGACCCTTTTATGTGCCTCCGTGGCCGGTCTGATGCTGATTGGACATGCCTCTAAGATCGGCCAGGAGGTAGCCGGTATCACGGCTGCCCAGGCAGCACTGCTGGTAGGGATTATGGCTGTAGCCAATTTCGGCGGCCGGCTGATGCTGGGTTCTCTTTCCGATGTGCTGGGGCGCCACCAGATCGTTATAGGCGTTATGCTCCTTTGTGCCCTGGACATGGTATTTTTATCCCGTGTTTCCACATTCCCGGCCTTTGTAGCGGCAATTGTGATCGCGGGTGTCTGCTTTGGCGGGACCCTGGCCACCTTTTCAGCTCTCAGCTCCGATACCTTTGGTCCCAAATACAATGGGATCAACTACAGCATCATTTTCACCGGCTACGGGATCGCATCCATGGTGGGACCCAATGTGGCTACGGCAATCAAATCTGCCAGCGGCAGTTATTCCGGGGCATTTCTGTTTGCCGCTGTGTGCAGCATTCTGGCTGCGGGCTTGTGCCTGACGGCCAAAACATGGAAAATCCGTGCAGGGAAACCTGCGCAGAATGGAGGAAGAAAATGTTAAGTGTATTAGCAATCGTAGTTCCGCTGCTTCTTCTGGTATTTCTGATCTGGAAACGGGTCAATATTGCGGTTTCTGCTTTAGTCTGTACCGGCCTTATGGCGCTGCTGTCAGGCCTGAATGTATACACTTGTCTGACGGCGGATTATATGGAAGCGTTTGTCGGCTATATCCGGAGCTACTGGCCCCTGATCTTTCTGGGCGCCAGCTTCGGAAAGGCCATGCAGCTGGGAGGCGGCGCGGAGGATCTGGCAAATCTGCTGACCTCCAGGCTGGGAACTAAATACACCATCGCGGTACTCTGTTTGACCACCCTGGTGCTGGGCTACGGCGGCGTATCCTGCTATGTGATCGTGTTCGTCATGTACCCCATCGCCCTGAACATGTTCAAGAAGGCAGACCTTCCCAGGCACCTGATTCCGGCCATTGTGGCAGCAGGTTCCTTCACGGCAGTGAACTTAGGACCGGGCTCTCCTTCCGTGGTCAACAATATCCCGGTCAAATACCTGGGAACCTCTGCAACCATTCTTCCTGTTTATTCTGGTGTTCTGGCAGCTTCCTTTTTCCTGCTGGCAACCGCTTACTGTATGTGGCAGGAAAAGGTCGCGCGCAAGAAAGATGAGCACTTCAGCGTAGACGCGGAAACCTTGAAAATGATGGAAGAATACGAGAAAAAAGAGCATGGCAACGGCGCTATAGCATTCATCCCCCTGGCTCTGGTGGTCATTCCGCTGTTCTTTGGTGTGGATGTGCTCTACACGCTGCTGATGGGCTGGATCGCCATTGCCATTCTGTACTGGAAGAAGATTGACAAAAAGGTAGAGATTCTTAACTGCGGCGTGGCCGATGCCATGGGTGCCATCGTGGCAACCTCTGCAGTGGTAGGTTTCGGCGGAGTAGCCAAGCTGACAGCCGGTTACACGACCCTGATTGATGTAGCTACAGGTATGGGCGGATCTCCGCTGATCTCCTTTTCCATCGGCACGTCCCTGCTGTCTGCGGCCTGCGGTTCCGGATCCGGCGGCCTGACCCTGGCCCTGGAGACCCTGGCTCCAAAGTATCTGGAAATGGGGGTCAATGCCGGTGTACTCCACAAGATTGCATCGGCTGCCTGTATTACCCTGGATTCCCTGCCCCACAACGGCGTCATGGTGACCGTGCTTGCCTGCTGCGGCCTGACCCATAAGGAGGGCTATAAGCATCTGTTTGCCATTACGGTGGTGGGATCCATAATCATTCTGATAGAAGCGATTATTCTGGCCAGTATTTTTTATCCCATAGGCTGACCGGATTTGGGAACTGTCACCAGATAGTATGTGGCAGCAGTTCATATATCCTTTGAAGTGTCACAATGTGTACAGATTATTTTGAGACAGTTCCTTACTATAGGAGACGTATATGAAAGGGCTTATAGAGGATCGGCTGGCAGAGCTTGGCCGGCTCTATCCCATATGGGAAAAGAAAACCATCTGGAAATTTTTTCAGGCCACGGCTGACCGTTTTCCGGATCAGGAATTCGTCGGTGCAAACGGACGGGAAAGCTACACCTATGGCCAGACCAGGGATATGGCGCTCCGTGTAGCCAGAGGACTTCTGGCTGCGGGGGTAAAGCCCGGCGACCATGTGGCCATGCAGATCGAGAACTGTCCGGAGCAGGTATTTGTGGCCCTGGCCCTCAATGCAGTCCTGGCGGTGAAGATCCCGGTGAACACCTCCCTGGCGGCCAGGGAGCTGGAATTCGTCCTGGGCCAGTCTGAGTCCCGGTATCTGATTACTGGAAGCAGGACGGTACTGGGTGGAGGGGACGCCAACCGTGTGGGGATCAGGCCTGATGCGGCAGAGGAAGGCCGGATCATGCCATCCCCTATGGGGCTTTCCCTGAAGCAGGTGATTCTGGTGGAGGGGGGAAGCTGCCAGGGGGCAGATATCCCGGTGACAGAGTGGGAGGCATTTCTGGAGGCCGGGGAGGGGCAGATCCTCCCGGATCATGACCAGGAGACCAGGGCGGATGAGGTATGTGACATCATCTACACATCCGGGAGTACCCGGGCGCCCAAGGGGGTGATGCTTACCCATGACATGCTGATGCGGTCTGCGTTTGCCAGTTGTTTAAACCGCGGCTTTGAGACAGGGCGCAGGATTTTTGTACCTCTTCCCATGTTTCATGTATATGGCTATGTGGAAGGACTGCTGGCAGCAGTCCTGGTGGGCGGAACCGTGCTTTTGTATAGGGGAAAGTTCCTGGCGGAGCCGGTTCTGGACTATATGGAAAGAAGCTGTGCCAATGATATATTAAGTGTCCCGGCACAGATGATCGCGCTGGTCCGGCATCTGCAGGAGCATCCGGGGAGCCTTCCAAAGCTTCACGCGGTTTATTGTTCGGCTTCTGTCTGTCCGGCCTGGGTCTGGCCCGGAATCCGGCAGGCCCTGGGGGTTTCGGATGTGATCACCGGCTACGGGATGACAGAGGTCTGCGGCGCTTCCATGCAGACGGCACCGGATGACAGCGACGAGATATTGAAGACGCGTGTGGGAAAGCTGCTTCCAGG
This sequence comes from uncultured Lachnospiraceae bacterium, assembly GCA_910577655.1. Lineage (GTDB taxonomy): Bacteria > Bacillota > Clostridia > Lachnospirales > Lachnospiraceae > Brotaphodocola. Next base: position 18,902 of record CAJTOW010000015.1, read on the forward strand.
CGGATGCAGCGGTGTGCCGGAGCTTGGAGGCCGCCAGATGGAATACCGGGTGGTGGACACCCGGACAGGAACGGTATGTGCAAAAGGAGAAACCGGCGAATTGTGGTGCCGGGGGCTGGTGGTTACTGCGGGATATTATAACCGTCCGGAGGCAAACCGGCGGGTATTCACAGAAGACGGATGGTTCCGGACCGGAGACTGCGGATATTTTGATGGGGCGGGGTATCTGGTTATGGCGGGCCGTGTGGATGATATGTACAAAATTAACGGAGAGAACGTATCGCCCAAATTTCTGGAGGATGTGCTGGGCAACTGTCCGGAGATCTGCCATGTGGAGGTGGTAGGGGTTCCCCATGAGAAGCACGGATATGTGGGGGCAGCCTTTATCCAGCTAAAGGAGGACAGCCCGGAGAACCGGAGGCGGGCGGAGTGCTACAGCCAGGAGCATCTGGCCAGATTCCAGGTGCCCAGATACTTTATTTATCTGACAGCCCCGGACTGGCCCCGTACCTCCACCGGGAAGGTACAGAAGTTCCGGCTGGTGCAGATGGCAGAGGCGGTAAAAAGTAACGGTCCATGAATGTCTGGTTGGAAATAAGGCCAGATAAGGAAACGGCTGGAAACAGGATCAGGCCAGGTGTCTGGAGGTTGGAAATAAGACCAGCCCAGATAACCGGACAGTTGGAAATAAAATCAGACCAGGAGGTAAAATTGTATGAACAAATATGCATTAACAGAGGATCAGGTGATGATCCAGGAGCTGGCAAAGAAATTTGCAGATGAGGTGGTGGCGGAGACGGTCACAGACCTGGACCGGCGCCACGCATTTCCGGTGGAAGAGGTAAAGCAGTGTGGCGAGATGGGATTTATGGGCATCTGTGTTCCCGAGGAGTACGGCGGGGCCGGTATGGACCATCTCAGCGATATTCTGGTTATGGAGCAGATCGCCCGCCATTCTTCCTCCCTGGCGTCCATCATAGATGCCCATGCATCTCTGGGAAGCACCCCGATCCTGCTGGCAGGAACCGAGGAACAGAAAAAGAAATACCTGGTTCCGGCGGCTACCGGCGAGGCTCTCTGTGCCTTTGCCCTGACCGAACCCCAGTCCGGCTCAGACGCAGGCCAGATCCGTACCAAAGCGGTCCTGGAAGGGGAGGAGTGGGTGATCAACGGCACCAAGGCATTTATCACCAACAGCACCTATGCATCCACCTTTCTGGTGGCAGCGAAAACAGATCTGGAGGCAAAGGGGAGCAGAGGCATTTCCGTGTTTATCGTGCCTGCGGGAACACCTGGGCTGGAAGTCGGGAAGCCGGAGGAGAAGATGAGCAACCATAGTTCCTATTCCTGCCCCCTGACCTTTACGGACGTGCGGATTCCCAGGGAGAACCTGCTGGGAGAACTGAACCGGGGCTTCCCGCTGTTTATGAAGTGTGTGGACAGCGGACGGGTGGCTATCTCAGCCGTGGCTGTGGGCATGGCCCAGGGCGTGCTGGAGCGGGCGGCCAGATACTCCAAGGAGCGTGTGACCTTCGGAAAGCCCATCTGCGAGAACCAGGCCATTGCCTTCAAGCTGGCGGAAATGGCTACGGAGATCGAGGTGGCACGGGCCATGCTGTACAATACGGCCCGTTTAAGCGACAGCGGACTGCCCTTTAGCACCGAGGCGACCATGACCAAAATGTTCTGTTCCGAGATGTGCGTGCGGGTCTGCGACATGGGACTCCAGATCATGGGCGGATACGGCCTGTGTGACGAGTACCAGGTGGAGCGGATGTACCGGGATGCCAAGCTTCTGACCATCGGCGAGGGAACCTCTGAGATCTGCCGCATGGTGGTGGGAAGAGCAGTGCTGAAAGAGTATTGATGGGAAGTAAGTGTTCAGGCAGGCAGCAGGATGCCCGTCTGAATGGTTACTATTAATAAAGAAAAAGAAATGTAACGGCAGGAGGGATTTGTATATGAAGCGTTCGTTTTTATATCTTAGTGAATTTCAGGTGGGAGATAAGTTCACCACCTTGTCAAGAACCGTAACCGAGACCGACGTGGTGCTGTTCGCAGGCATCACTGGCGACAACAATCCGATCCACACGGACAAGACCTATGCGGAGAGCCTTCCTTTTAAGAGCCGGATTGCCCATGGCCTTCTGGGGGCCGGGATCGCCACCGGACTGTGGGGACGCATGGGACTGGTGGATGGTTCGGCCATCGCGGCATTAAGCACGGAATGGAAATTTGTGGGAGCGATTAAGATCGGAGATACCATCCACTGCGAGATCGAGGTGCTGGAGGCAAAGCAGTCCAAGTCCAAGCCGGACCGGGGGATTCTGAATATCCAGTACCAGATTATCAATCAGGACGGTGTGGTGTGCCAGGTGGGAAGCATGGCTACGATGCTCTACTGGGCGCCGGAAGAAGAGTAGAGATAAGGCATCATCCTGGCCCCGGAAAGTGCCGGAGGCTTACTTAAATATAAGAAAAATGAGGTGTTTTGAATGAACATACTGGTTTGTGTGAAACAAGTTCCAGATACGACAGAGATCAAGATCGATCCGGTCACCAACACTCTGATCCGTGCGGGGGTTCCCAGCATTGTGAACCCTTTTGACGCCTATGCACTGGAGATTGCTGCCAGGATCAAGGATACCATGCCTGACACGCGGATCACCCTTCTCTCCATGGGGCCGCCCCAGGCGGAGGCAGCTCTCAAGGAGTGTCTGGCCGTGGGCGGCGACCAGGCATATCTGGTCAGTGACCGGGCATTCGGCGGGGCAGACACCCTGGCGACCAGCTATACCCTGAAATGTGCCATTGACAAGCTGGAGGAGTTAAACGGTGCTTTTGATCTGATCTTCTGCGGCAAACAGGCCATTGACGGCGATACGGCCCAGGTAGGTCCGGAGATTGCGGAGCATATGGACTGCCCCCAGATCACCTATGGAGTAGAGGCTAAGGTGGAGGGGGATGAGGTGCTGGTGAAGAGAGAGACCGGAGAGGGCTATGAGATCCTGGCGGCGAAGCTTCCTTGTGTGATTACCGTGACAAAGCCCTCCTTTAATCCACGCTTCCCCACCATCAAATCCAAGATGGCTGCCAACCGGGCCAGGATTACGACCCTGGCGGCCAGCGACCTCCCAGTGGACAGTACAAGGATCGGCTTAAAGGGCTCTCCCACCAAGGTGAAGAAGAGCTTTACACCGCCCCAGAAGCAGGGCGGGGTTACCATCGCGGAGGAGACCTGCGAGGCATCGGCCAGGAAGCTTTTTGAACTGTTAAATACTGCACATGTAATATAGGGAGGGATAAGATGGAAGCTCTGAGCAAGGATTTATGGGTATTGATTGAGACAGGAGAGGACGGATCTGCCAAAAGCGTGGGTCTGGAGCTTCTGAATCCCGGACGGCGGCTGGCGGATGCCCAGGGGGGCGCCCTGGTAGCCGTGGTAGTAGGCTGTCAGACAGAAGCGGCAGTGAAGGAGGCAGGTGCCTATGGGGCGGATAAAATCATCGTGGTAGACGGTCCGGAGTACCGCCACTATACGACAGACGCCTATGCAGATGCCTTATATGCCCTGGTAAATAAATACGGCCCCACCACCATGATGATCGGCGCCACCAATGTGGGCCGGGATGTGGGCCCCAGACTGTCCTGCCGTTTAAAGACCGGTCTTACGGCTGACTGTACGGCAGTAGATTATGATGAGGATACCGGCAATATAGCCTGGACCCGTCCCACCTTTGGGGGCAATCTTCTGGCAACCATTATGTGCCCGGACCACCGTCCCCAGATCGGGACCGTACGTCCCGGCGTCTTTAAAAAGGGAGAACGCAGCCAGGACAGACAGCCGGAGATCATCCGTGAGGAGATCCACATCACCGCAGACCGGATCCGCACCCGTGTGGTGGAGGTGATCCGGGAGCTGAACGCGGAGAATGTCAACCTGGAAAGTGCGGAGGTCATTGTCTCCGGCGGACGGGGAGTAGGCGGTCCGGAAGGGTTCGCTCCGTTAAAGGAGCTGGCAGAGCTTCTGGGCGGCGTGGTAGGCGCATCACGGGCGGCGGTGGATTCCGACTGGATCGGCCATGTACACCAGGTAGGCCAGACCGGTAAGACCGTGGGGCCGAAGCTTTACATTGCCTGCGGAATCTCCGGGGCTATCCAGCATGTGGCCGGCATGAGCGGATCCGGCACCATCGTAGCCATCAACAAAGACCCGGACGCCCCCATCTTCCAGATCGCGGATTATTCTGTAGTGGGGGATCTGAAGCTGGTGATCCCTGCCCTGATTAAAGAAATAAAAGAAAGCAGGAAATAGTTACAGTTCATGGAACAGGGAAAACCGGACGGAAACAGATGTAAGGCCCGCCTGTAAGACTGTTTTCGTCCGGTTATTTCCACCGGGCGGACGCCCGTATAGGGAGCGGATATGGCATATACACAACAAGTTCTGGGAAATACAGGATGTCTGTTTTTAAAAGGCATCTGTATTCCCTTTTATGGTATCAGCAGACAAGAATGGATCCTGCTGGATTCAGGGCCCCGTTTTGTGCGGCAGGAGCTGGAGGGATATCTGCGGGAACAGGGGATCCGCATCCGGGCAGTGGTGTGCAGTCATGCTCATTTTGACCACACGGAGAATAACCGGTACCTGCAGACCACCCAGGGGGCAAAGATCGTCATGTCTGTCCTGGACGCGGGAATCGTGCAGGACGCCATCGCTTTAAAGACCTGCTTTTATTCCTATAGCAGGCTGGAGAATGAGCAGTATAACCGGGAAATGATTTGTAAGGCGGATCAGATCTTTGGGCCGTGGCAGCAGGCGGAAAAGAGCAGTATGGGGATCCAGGTGGAGGGCGTCCCCTTCCAGGTTCTGTCTCTTCCGGGCCATGCGGCCAGCCATGTAGGCTTTGTGACCCCGGACGGGGCAGCTTATCTGGCGGACAGTCTGTTCAGCCCGGATCCTTCAGGAGCAGAGCGTCTTACTTATATGCTGGACTGGGGACAGGCTCTAAAGACGATGGAGCAGGTGGAGGAGTATGATTATGAACGCTGCATTCTGGCCCATGGCGGGGTCTATGACCGGATCCGGCCCCTGGCGGAGGAAAACAGGAACCGGTTCGGCAGGATGCTGGATGGATTTCAGGAGCTGTTTGCCGGGGAGCTTACCCAGGAGCAGCTGCTGGAAAAGGCCGCGGGACGGTATCATTTTACCTCGGAAAATTATGAAAAGGTCTGTCTGTTTGAGCGGGTGATCCGGTCCATGACGGAGTATCTTGTGGAGCAGGGGAGAGTCAGCAGGAGGAGCCGGGGCGGGATCCTGGTATATGGGCCGGAAGAGAAGGGCTGCATGTAGAAAAGGATAACCATTCGGATCATGGAAAGCAACAGATGGAGGAAAGGAGATTTTTGTGTACGAACCACTGTTTCAGCCGATGAAGATCGGCTCACTGGAATTGAAGAACCGGCTGGTCATGCCGGCTATGAACAGCCATTATGCAGATGCCGGACATCATTTTACCGGTCAGGCCCTGAATTATTATGGGGAGCGGGCGCTGGGGGGCTTCGGTCTTTTGATTACGGAGTTTTTATGTGTCAGTGAGGAGGGGCTGGCTTATCCTATGCAGGCGGGCATCTATGATGACCGGTTTATTCCCACCCTTTCCAGCCTGGCGGAGCGGATTCACCAGAATGGGGGAAGGATCTTTGCACAGCTGCACCATGCCGGGAGAATGCAGGGGAAGGGGAGTACCAGCCTTATGGCCGTAGGGGCCGGCAGTATCCCGGACAAGGCCAATCCCATCCCGGTTCATGAGCTGGGGGAGGAAGAAGTGGCAGAAGTGGAGCAGAGATTTGTGGAGGCGGCCGTCCGGGCCCAGAAGGCAGGATTTGACGGGGTGGAGATCCACGGTGCCCACGGCTATCTTCTGGCTCAGTTTCTGTCCAGGGGAGTCAATAAACGGGCGGATAAGTACGGCGGTTCTGTCACGGCACGGGCCAGGATCGTCTGTGAGATCATCCAGGGAATCCGCAAAGCATGCGGGGCGGACTTTCCTATAGGAGTGCGGATCAGCGGGGATGAAGGCTATGAATCAGGAAACAGGATTCAGGACGCGGTGGTTCAGAGTATGCTTTTTGAGGCAGCGGGGGCGGATGTGATTCATGTCTCCCATGGAATCCCTATCCATTCCTATCATACTCCCAGCGGATTCAATATCAGCAATGTGCGGCAGGTCAGGGAGGCAGTCTCCATCCCGGTCATCGGGGTAGGGCGGATGAATGATCCAGGCCTGATCCTTGGCGCCCTAAAGGTGGGGGCCATGGACTTTGTGGCCCTGGGCAGGGAGTCGGTCTGTGATCCCCATCTGCCGGAAAAAATCCGGGAAGGACGTCTGGAAGAGATTTTCACCTGCACCGGCTGTATGCAGCGGTGTCTGTATCCGGATTCTTTTGAAGAGGGCTTTGGAATCTCCTGCATGATCAATCCCTTCAGCGGCAGGGAAGGGGTGTGGGAGATCCGAAAGGCAGAGAACCCGAAGCGGATCGGCATCGTGGGAGCCGGACCGGCCGGTCTGGAGGCGGCCTGGATTCTGGCCAAAAGAGGGCATAAGGTGACGGTATATGAGAAGGAAGCCCAGGCAGGAGGCCAGTACCGTCTGGCTGCGGTTCCGCCCATGAAACAGGAGCTGGCCGGAACCATTTCCACCTACCGCACCTTGTGTGAGAAATATGGGGCCCGCATCTGCTATGGGGTCACAGCGGACAGAAAGCTGCTGGAGGAGGAAGGCTTTGATGAGATCATCCTGGCCAGCGGTGCTGTGCCTCTGGTGCCTGAGATTGAAGGAATCCATGGGGAAAATGTGTACCTGGCAAATGATGTCCTCCGGTTCCAGGTACAGATCCGGGATCAGGCAGTACTGGTTCTGGGGGCCGGACTGGTGGGAGCGGAGACAGCGGAGGTGCTGGCTGGTTACGGCAACCGGGTGACCCTGGCAGATATGCTGGATACCATAGCGCCCCAGGCCCCGGCCAGACCCAGAGAGAATCTGCTGGCCCGTCTGGACCAGGGGAAGGTTTCATTCCAGTCCGGCTGCCGGGTACTGCGGATTCTGCCGGACGGGGTTCTCTGTGAGAAGGATGGAGCAGCCGTGGAGCTGAAAGGCTTTGACGCCATCGTCCTGGCCTTTGGCTCCAGGCCGGATACCCGCTTGTATGAAGAACTGGGCGGCTGGCCCAATGTCCGCCGGATCGGAGACAGTATGGAAGCGGCAGATGGAAAGAAGGCGGTCTATGAGGCCGCGAAGATGGCGATCGAGCTGTAAGGTACCTGGGGTGCCAGCTTCCTGATTCAAAACAGCGGTAAAACTATTACAACTTACCGCTGTTAGAATGATTCATGGTTCCCTACTGTTGGACAGATACAAAGCGGATTGTAGATTCTCTTGCGATGACACGGGACTCTAATTCGTACATATTGATAATTGACAGAGTCCCCAAAAACCATTAAAACGGATTAAAAAGTGATAAAAAGGTTTAAATCGGTTAAAAATGTGGTATAATGGGTAAAACGGATAAGGAGGTACGCATATGGAACTTAGAGCAGAAGAGGTCTTCCGTCCCGGAGCATTTCCCGAATACACCTATATATCACGAAAATCTGCCGTTTCCGACCTGCCTTATGAATTCCGGCTGATGCAGGCCATCAAGGTATCGGGATTCCTGACTTCTCTGGTTGGCCCTTCCAAAATGGGGAAGACCATTTTATGTGAAAAAGTCATCGGATTTGAACATATTGTGGAAGTTTCCGGAGCAGACTTTGATGAAGATACGGATTTCTGGAAGCTGGTTTCTGCCAAAGCGGGGCTTGCATACGAAGGCCAGTTTGCCTCTGAAAAACAGATCCCCAGCACCAGCGATAAATATACCAAAAAGGAAACCTTCTCCCTGACCAAGGATAAGATTATACAATATTACAAGGAACATGACCTGGTTCTGGTCATAGACGACTTCCACTATGCCCCGGAGGGTAAACGGATGCAGATTGCCCAGCAGCTCAAGGATGCCATCCGCAGGGGATTTAAAGCCATTGTGGTCTCCCTCCCCCACCGGGCAGACGAAGCAATCCGCCAGAACGCAGACTTTTCCGGGCGCCTTAGCCTCATCAATATGGAACCGTGGGAAGTGGATGATCTAAAAGAGATTGCGAAGCTGGGATTTGGAAAGCTGGGCATTTCCATGGAGGACTCCATTGCGGCACAGATTGCGGTAGAAAGTCTTTCCTCCCCCCAACTGATGCAGTATATCTGCCTGAATATCTGTACCATGCTGGAAATGTCCGGGAAAGAAGACCGGCAGATCCGGCAGGAGATTCTTAAGACCGCTTATCACTACACCACCGCAAACTTTGAATATGGGGATGTGGTCTCCCTGATGCAGAAAGGGCCGAACACCCGCGGCAAAAGCCGGAACACCTTCCAGACTGCCGATGGACAAAACCATGATATTTATGAGCTGATTGTAAAATCCATTGCGGAAAATCCTCCCATTATGAAGCTGGAATTTGAGGATGTAAAGGAACGGATCTATCGTCTGCTTGCAGATGACTGCAAAAAACCTTCTCCGCAGATGATTCGGGAAAGCCTTGCAAAGCTGAAAGAACTTCTATATGGCAGAGAAGATATTTTCAAGGTACTTGACTGGAAGGAAGGGAGTCTCTACATTTTAGATCCCTTGTTCCTTTTCTATCTGCGATGGGGAGGCGCTCTTAAAGACAATGTTTAACACTACTATAACCAGTGTACAAGATGCGATTACAAGACTGAAAAATGTAAAAGACGGCCAGGAATTTTCCCTTTTACTGTCTGGCTTAAGAAATTTTCTTAAAACACTGGACATAGATTCCCAATGCCTGATGGAATTGGAACAGCGGGCATATTATCTCGTAAATGAATATTCAGATAAAGAAACCAGGGATAATCTGGATGCTGCAGCAAAGCGGGTTATCGAAGATACGAGCAAGGATGTTTCTAAGTATTATAAAAAAATTAAAGTGATAAATTCCAAGAAGGGATTTGTTGGCGGAAAGGAAGCTTTTATTTAAGTGAATAAAATATCAATTCCTATTTCAAATATCAAAAAAAATGATTTGGATAATATCCTTGTTTTACCTACACCAAAAGCAGAGCGTGGCTTGTTGGAACATGTGTATTTAAAAAAATATTTTGGTGTGAAATTTTGTACTGATGAAAAACGAAGTGATTTTCCATTTTTCTGTGATACTATATTTTCGATGTTTGCGGTTGACTTATATGGAAATTGTATTGGAACACTTGGCGATGTGGGAACACTTGCGGATGATAATTATAAAGTAGGGGTAATAAATCCTTTAAAAAAGAATTTCGGGACAATAACAGATAGTATTCATGAATTTTTGGAATTATATATTTTGTTTCCCAAATGGTATTCAGAAATAACCAAAGAGCTTTCCACAGAGGAATCATCTATAATTTCAGAAGAGGCAGTAACGTATCTGTCGAGTCGATTTAAACTTGAGCAGCACTGTGATTTGATAAAAAAAACGCAGACGAACATTCAAAATACAAATTTTCTCGTTTATGAGAAAAAAGGAAATATGAAACAGTATTACAAATTAATATGTGATTAGAAATTTGAATGTTACCAGTTATTTTTATATGTGTGCGGAGGGCCTCAAGACAGAAGGTGGTTTTTCTTTCAATCGTATTCCAATTTAATTATCTCGCAGAAACTTCCAATATATTATATGCACCACTGACACAAATAATATTCGCTTGACATCTGAAGCGGAATGCGCTATTGTTATAAAAAATAAATAGGGTGTGTCCGGTTATGTATGAGGTTTTCACAATAACCGGACAGATATTCAGAATTCTAGGGGAGCTCTTCCGGGAGCTGAGAAGGCCTTGTGCCAGACCCTTTGAACCTGATCTGGTTAATACCAGCGGAGGGAAGCAATTCTGGGGTATATTTGATAATTATATAAATTCATGATCAAATATGCTCTGCATGTCTTTGTATGCAGAATGAGTGCATTATAGCGCATTTCTGCGTGGCCGGTTATTATTCTGGCAGTTACATGTGATGAGAGGATGCTTTTTCCCTGGAGAAAAGGCATCTTTTTTTGTGCCTTTCTCCGGCCGCTGTCCGGGCGGAACCTGATCATTCCCGGAATTTCCCTGGAATCTGAAAGCCCCGGAGAAAGGAAGCTGTAAGATGGAAAACACAACCAGAACCACAATTACCAACACGACCACCGGTACCCCCGCCTGCTGTAGCTGCAGCCGGGATGACCTTCCCTGGAAGGGGAGGGGAACCACACTGGATATCTCAGGCTGCCGGTTCTCCCTGTATCCTATGACGGATGATTTCGTCAGCATTATTCTGGGAGCCCTGGAGAAAACGGATACCTCCGCAGTCTGGAGCCAGTCCGACGCTCTCTCCACCGTATACCGGGGGAAGCTTCCCTATGTGGCCGATGCGGTGCGGGGCCTGTTCGTAAACGCATGGAAGGAAGGGGTACATATGGCCCTGGAAGGCCAGTTCTCCAAAGGCTGCCCAGGGGACTGCGACGGCGACAGCCTGCTGGACAGGGAGGGGCCGGTGCCCAATCTGCCTGCCATTCAGGATCAGCATTTCCCGGTTCTCTGCAAGCTGGCACTGTATCCCATGGGCGTGGGCAACTACATTGACGAGATCGCCAGGGTGTGGCGGATGGCCGAGACTGCGGGTCTGGAGCCTGCATCCATCCACTATGCCACCCGGATTCACGGGGATGTCCACGCGGTCTTTGATTATCTGGAAGCCGTGTGTAAGCTGATGCAGGAGTCAGTTCCCCATTATATTCTGCATTTCACTTTGTCGGTCAACAGCCCGACCCAGGAGGGGTAAAGAAAAAGCCCTCAGGCGGGGAAAACGGCGGACGCAGGCACAACTGACCTTCCGGTTACCCTGCCCAAGTCACCACAGAATCACAAAATCACCATTAAGAATATGAAGGGATAAAACATGGAAAAGAAAACAAATACATGGAAACTGAAAGAAATCATCCTGGTGGCGATGACCTGTATCGTTTTTGGAGTCGTCTACCTGGCCGCCGTCTATCTGGCCTCCTTCATCGCCAGCGCCCTGACGCCCTTTGGCCTCTCGCCTTTGGGCAATGAGCTGGTGTTCGGCGTATGGTTCATGGCGGCCACCTTGTCCGGCTACATCCTCCAGAAGCCCAGTGCAGCCATCGTCTCCGAGGTGATCGCGTCGGTGATCGAGGTGCTCCTTGGCAACTGGTTCGGCCCCATGGTCATTGTTGCAGGCATTATCCAGGGCGCCGGAGCGGAGATCGTCTTCGCAGCAAACAAATACCGCAAGTTTGACGGTATGGTCATGTATTTTGCATCAGCCGGAGCCTGCGTCACCAGCTTTCTCTGGAGCTTTGTGCGCTCCGGCTATGGCAAATTCTCCATCCCGTTTCTGGTCATGCTCTTTGTGATCCGCCTGATCAGCTCCCTGGTCTTTTCCGGATTCATATGCAAGATGACCGGTGACGGTCTGGCCAGAATGGGACTGCTGAAAGGCTATGAGCTGGGGAGAAGCCATGAGTAAGCTGCTTTCCTGCGAGAATCTCACCTTCTGGTATGATCAGAAGAAAGCGCCGGTATTTTCCGGGATCTCCTTTTCCGTCAGCCAGGGGGAAATGGTTCTGCTCATGGGCCCCTCCGGCTGCGGCAAAAGCACCTTTGCCTACTGTATGGCCGGTCTTTATCCTGAGTATGCGGGACATATGGAGGGGAACATTTATCTGCATGGGGAAATGGCTGTCACGGGGAAGCTGCCCTCCGGCTCTTATGGCGCACCGGAGGCATCTGCCGGAAAATACGTAGAAACAGAGAAATATCCCCTTTCCGGTTATGGCCCCGCAGCCCGTGCCCGGAAGCTTTCCATTCTGTTTCAGAATCCGGATAACCAGTTCTGCATGGACCGGGTGGATCACGAGGTGATGTTTGCCCTGGAAAACATGAATTTCCAGGGCGATATCCGTAGGCGGGCCCGCAGCCTTCTGGCCCAGGTGGGCCTTCTGGAGGAAGAAATGTCTCCGATCCGCATCTTATCCGGAGGCATGAAGCAGAAACTGGCTCTCTGCACTGCTCTGGCCACGGAAGCACAGATGCTGGTGCTGGATGAACCCTTTGCAAACCTGGATCCTGCCTCCTGCGCGTCCCTGGCAGCCCTGCTTGCAAAGCTGAACCGGCAGGGCACCACCCTTCTGGTGGTAGACCACCGCCCGGACTGGTGGCGTCCTTTTCTGTCAAGGGTTGTGTTCATGGAGAAGGAGGGTGACCTGGATGCTGCCAGCATGAGTCCCCGGGAATTCGAGGCAGGGAAGGAAGCATTTCTGGCCAGGGGGCTGTTCTATGATGATGACTGGCTGGGGGGGATCCGGCTCTCCAGAAGAAGCGGCTGTGTAGAAGAGACTGCTTTTAGGCCGGATGCTCCAGGCGCTGGCAGTACGGGGCAGGATGCAGCAGGACCAGATGCAGCAGCAGGACCAGATGCGCCGGAATCAAATGCTCCAGATCCCGCAGGAGGCTCCGGAAAACAATACATATCTGACAGTCAGCCGTGCCGTAAGCCGGAAACCATATGGAGCGATACTTCCGGTTCTGGTGAGACTATGGTAAGCGCAGAGAACCTCACCATCTTTCACGGCAAAAAGCCCTTTATGGAGAAGCTTTCCTTCCAGATCCCAAAGGGAAGTGTCACCGCCCTGGTGGGAGCCTGCGGCAGCGGCAAGACCACGCTTCTCCACGCCCTTGCCGGAATCGGCAGATATAAGGGAAATCTCCAGATTCATGGCCGGACAGCTAAAGGAAGCCTCTGGGGCCGTGGCCGGACAGCTAAAGAAAGTCTTCAGGCCAACGGCCGGATAGGCCTGGTCTTCCAGAATCCCAGGTTTCAGTTTCTTGGACAGACGGTAGAGGAGGAGATCCTCATGACACTGGAGGCCACAGAACGCGGAAGGAGAAAGCCGGATAAGAGAGAAATGACAGCAAACAGCAAGGAAACGGGCCAGAGATGGCAGACGGATGGAACGGGATCGGACCAGAAAAGGCAGACAGATAGAACGGGACCGGGCAAGGAGAAACAGGCAGATGCAGCCGTTGGAAATCCGTCCGCGCAGATACAGCAAAAAGAGAGCATACTCACCCGGAAGGCCCATGAACTCCTGGCCGGGTTCGGACTCCTTCCATATATAAAGGATTCCCCCTACGCCCTGAGCCAGGGGCAGCAGAGGCGTCTGGCGCTTCTGGCTATGCTGGTCTGCGACTGTTCCCTGATGCTTCTGGACGAGCCAACCTACGCCCAGGATGAACAGGCCACCCGCTTTATCCTGACACTTTTGGAGCAGCAGGTTGCCCAGGGACTGACGGTGATCATGGCCACCCACGATCTGGCCCTGGCCGAAGCATTTGCCGACCAGGTCTTTCTGGTAGATAAGGGAAACGTCCGGGAGCTGTCTGCCTGTGAGCTGCAGGAATACATGCACAGAGCTATGCCTGGACATGCGTCTGACTGCCTTCCCGTAAATGGAGTCAGGAATTTTCGGGAAGGTACTTGCTGCAATACGCCGGAGGGAGGAAATGCCAAATGAAGAAACTGAATCCGGGATGGAAGCTATTGAGTCTGATCATCGCCTCTCTCCTTCTGTCTACGACCTTTCATATCCGCCTGAATCTTCTGGTGGCAGCCGCCTGCCTGACCGTCACCTTCTGCACACCGGGGGTGGACCGGCGGCGCCTTCTGCTGTCCATGATCCCGTTTCTGCTGGCAGCCCTGGGCATGTTCACTGCCGGACTTTGCTTTGGCTCCGGGGGTGGCACGGAAGGGGTATCGGTCAGTGCTTTTGGCCAGCGGACCCTGTATGCCAGCAACCTGACCACAGCCATGCAGTTGTCCTCCCGGATCCTGGCCTATGGCGGTCTTGGAATGCTGTATGCCTTTACCTCCAATGCCTTCGAACTGGTCATGAGCCTGATGCAGCAGTTTAAGCTTCCGCCCAAATTCGCCTACGGAATCCTGGCAGCCTATCATTTCTTTCCGGTGGTTCAGGAGGAATATTTCATTGTAGGCTCTGCCCTGAAGGTCCGGGGGGTCAAGGCTGGCCCGGTTTCGCCAAAACGGCTCTTTCCCATGTTGGTCCAGGCCATGGAGCGTTCTGAAAGTCTGGCCATGGCTATGGAATCCCGGGGCTTTGAGGAGAATGCGCCGCGGGCAGTGGCATTTTCCGTGCCGGTGGGACTGGCGGATTATCTGTTCCTGGCTGGACTTAATGGGGCGATCCTGGCAGGGCTGACATTATTATAAGGAAACGGAGTATAGGGAGGAAAGAAAAGGATGATACAAAGCAAACGGGCAGAATGGGAGCAGGCGTGCCGCAAATGGCCGGATCTGCCGCCTTTTGTCCTTTTAAAACTCAGCATGACATGGCATGGCGCGGTGTTGTCAGAGCAGGCTCTGGACCGTCTGCAGGAGCCGGACTACTGCTTCGGGAAGCTGGAACCCTTCGGGATCCGGTTCCATGGCCGTCCGTCCGGGAAGGTGATGCCAGGGGCAATCCTGCTCCGGGACGGAACCAATGTCTATATCAATTATGGGGAGACCTACACGGATCCCTATCAGATCGACTGGAATCCGGAGACAGAAGAATTTTTGCTGAAGGAGGGGGAAGAGGTCATTTACTGTCTTGATTTTGTTCCCCGCCCGGATTTTTACGGGAAGGTCACCAGCCGCGGGACGTCCATGGAAGCGGTGGCAGAGGCCCGGGCCCAGAAGCTGATTATGACCGCGTTTCAGAGGTGCCGTTTGTGGGAGGGCGGTGACCAGTGCCATTTCTGCGCATTTTTCTCCGGCGGGAACAGTCTGGGGATCGTGGACTGTGAGGATGTCTTTGAGACGGTCCGGGAGGCACTGAAGGAGCCGGGAAGATTTCAGGAAATCTATGTGTCCGGCGGGACGGATTTTGGCGGTCAGCCGCCGTTTTCCCAGGAGGTGGAGCGGTATATCCGGGTGTTGCAGGCAGCAGGACGGAATTTTGACGGGCGTTTTGCCAGCCAGCTCATGGCCCCGGCCTATCCTGGGGAGGTGCTGCGCCGGATCTATGACGAGACCGGACTCACCAGCTACTGTCCCAACATTGAGGTATGGGACAAACGGCTGTTTGGCATTTTATGTCCAGGTAAGGAGAAATGGATTGGGCGTGACGCCTGGATCCGGCGGACCATTGACGCGGTAGAAATCTTTGGAAAAGGAAATGTGTGCACCCAGGTGGTGGCCGGAGCAGAGCTGGCCAGACCTTATGGTTTTGAGACCGTGGATCAGGCTCTGAAATCCAATCTGGAGGCCTGCGAGTTCTTCGCCAGGGAAGGCGTCATCTGTCTCAGCACAATCTGGCGGCCTCACCGGGCGGCCCGTCTGGGATTCCAGCCCATGCCGCCGCTGGAGTATTATATCCGGCTGGCCAGGGAATTTCATGAGATCCGCCGCAGCTATGGTCTGCGGACAACGGACGACGACTACCGCCACTGCGGGAATCATCCGGACAGCGATCTGGAGCGGATGGACGGAACGGAAAAAGAAGCAGGAGAAAAAACAAGGATAGATATAGGAAACAGAAAGTCCTGGGCTCCATTGTCAGAAACAGCAGTCCGGATGCTGGCTGATCCGGCATGTCGGAAGCATCTGGTATTTTCAGGGGAAGAGAAGAGTCTAGTCTCTGGGAGCAATCAAGAAACATCTTATGAAGTTTCCTCCTTAACCAGTCCGGATGGAGTATCCATGGCTCTGGCTCTGGAGCAGAAGGACGAACACAGCGCCCTGGGCCGCGCCCTGACCGGTGCGGTCTGGTTCAGTGAGCCGGTTACCCTGCGGCTGGATACCGGCAGTGTATCCCTGAAGCTGGCTGTATCCGTCCACCGCTGCCATCTGGCAGGACCGCTTTTTACAAAGAAATATCTGGAACTGCGGGAAATGAATCCGGAGACGGTTGCGGCTTCGGTGTGGGAGCTGCGGCAGACGGAGCATATACAAAAATCCGTTGCTGACTTTTCACATCAGCCCCACCCTCTGGCACACCCGCAAAATCCGCATCCCAAAGGGCATCTGGGGCAGTTCCTCTGCCGTGACCACCTGCAGCAGGATGATTAGAAGTCCGTATACCCCCATGGAAAGGGGAACGCTGACAGCCAGGGAGACCAGGTTGCTGTGGGTTATCAGATGCATCAGGGTATAGGAAGCCAGGGTGACGATCCCCATGATCAGGGAAGCCAGCAGGGGCAGCAGGAAGGTGGTCTTCACTTCCTGACGGTAGCGCAGGGCACGTCCGATGGAGATCCAGTTGAGGATACATACCACCAGGGCAAAGGTTACATTGCCGATGACCAGTCCGTAAACGCCCCAGTTCAGACGGGCCAGCATCACATATACCAGCAGCGCATGGATCACCAGGGAGATGGCGGAGTGGGTCACGGATTTCTGCATCAGGTCGATGCCCTGGAGCACGGAATTGGTCACCGTGGACAGTGAGAAGAATACCACCGCCGGGGCACCGATCTGCATCAGCGTGGCGGTCAGTACCCGGCTGTCCCGGAAAAGAAGCTGCATGACAGGTCCTGACAGGACCCCCATTCCCACCGCGCAGGGGATAGCAATAAGCATGTTGAACTTGATGGTCAGCCGGATCTTGGATTTCACCTCGCTGTGCTGCTTCATGGTGCGGGAATTCACAATACTGGGAATCATGGAAGTACCCAGGGAAGAAGCGATAGCCACCGGAACATTGGACAGCAGACGGTACTTACCGCTGTAGATTCCCAGCATAGCCAGACGTTCCTTCTCCTCAAAGCCCTTTTCCCCCATGATCAGTCCGAACAGGGAGTTGTCCACGGTGCCGCTGAGCTGGTAGACAAACTGGCTCAGGATGATAGGGGTCAGTGTCAGGACCAGCGCCATATAGATCTGCCCCCAGGTCTCCTCCGGGGCCTTCTGCCGTTTTCCCATCCGGGAGGAATTCCCTTTATAATAAACCACCATAGTAACAGCAAGAAATGTAAACGCCGCCAGTGCGCCGAACAAAGTGCCCAGAGTGGCACCGGCAGCGCCGTAGGAGGCTGGATTCTCTTTTTCCGCAAACCAGGACATGAAAAGATAGGACGCAGTAATGCTGACAATGGCATTAACCATCTGTTCAATGATCTGTGACACAGAGGTAGGGATCATGTTGCCCCGGCCCTGGAAATAGCCGCGGAACACACCCATGACAGAGAACACGAAGATTGTTGGAGCCATGACCTTTAAAGGCAGGGCACTGCTGGGACTGTTGAAAATATTGGTGGTGATCCAGTCTGCTTCAAAAAGCAGAAGCAGGGTCATGATCCCCCCCACGACAGTACCGAAGATCAGTCCGCTTATAAATACGTGGTTCACGTCCCGGTGACGCTTCTTCACCCGTCTGGCCGCGATCAGTTTGGACATGGCAAGGGGAAGGCTGTACGAGGAAAGGATCAGCCCCACATTATAGATCTCATGTGCAGTATTGAAATAACCGATGCCATCGTCGCCTAAAGCGCGGGTAATCGGAATCTTGTAAAGCAGGCCAATGAAACGGACAATGATCCCGGCCACAGCCAGGATACTGCCCTGCATCAGGAAATTGCCCGAACCTGATGCACTGGCACTGTTTTTTGTCTTATTATTCATCTGAGCAATGCTCCTCACACGCGGTATTCTTCAACAGCCTTATCAAGAAGCCGTCCCAATATCCCAATATAGTCCGCTGCCTTGCTGAAATAAATGCATGCTGCATTTGTTTTTTCTAAAACAAAGTATATCACAACCATTTTGACAACGCAATATACCAAAGAAGCGTTACTCCCATTAATAATGGTAAAAGGTTACTATTCACGGGGTGGGGAAATGGGACACGGTAATAAGGGACTCTCGCGGGTCCCTCTTTCTGCCTTTTATTCAGACACACTCTGGCGGAAGAGAAAATGTGACCACCAACCCGGTTTTCCCCGCCCCGTGAACTGTAACGCGAACTGTTACGCCCATAAGAGATTTCCCACAGACGCAGTAGCAAATGAATCCCAATTATGCTATACTATGGAAAGCAACTCATTTTTATGCAGCGGAATATTCACAACCCTTCAGAGCGCATGGAAATAGCTGCGGACGGACAGCACAAATAGTATATCCGCATCAAAAGAACAGGAGACAGCAGTTATGAAAAAGATAGGATTTATAGGCGTAGGCATCATGGGCAAATCCATGGTACGCAATCTGATGAAGGCCGGATTTGAGGTGGCGGTCTATACCAGGACAAAGGCAAAGATAGAAGATGTGATCAGTGAGGGCGCCATCTGGTGTGACACCATAAAGGAATGCGCGGCGGACCGGGATGTGGTCATCAGCATCGTAGGTTATCCCAGGGATGTGGAGGAGGTCTATCTGGGCGAAGACGGTATCATCGCCAGCGCCAGGAAGGGTGCCTGTGTCATTGATATGACCACCAGCAGCCCCAGGCTGGCAGTCCGGATTTATGAGGAAGCCAGGGCAGCCGGACTCCATGCCCTGGATGCGCCGGTAACCGGTGGGGACAGCGGCGCCAAAGCCGGAACCCTGACGATCCTCGCGGGCGGAGACAAGGAAGCCTTTGACGCCTGCCTTCCGGTGTTCCAGGCCATGGGCAGGAATATCAACTATGAGGGAAAGGCAGGCAATGGACAGCATACCAAGATGTGCAACCAGATCGCCCTGGCGGGGGCATTGACAGGGGCCTGCGAGGCTCTGGCCTATGCAAAGGCAGTAGGGCTGGATGCCCGGACCATGCTGGACTCCATCTCCACCGGAGCAGCAGGAAGCGCCCAGATGACCAATGTGGTTCCGCGGATCCTGGAAGAGGACTATAATCCGGGATTTTTCATCAAGCATTTTATCAAAGATATGAAGCTGGCGGATGAGGAAGCTGCCTCGGCAGATTTAAAGCTTGGAACCCTGGAGCATATTCTGGGGATGTATGAGGAGCTGGCCAGGGACGGTATGGAAAATCTGGGAACCCAGGCTCTGATTAAATATTATAAGTAATGAAACCATAAGATACTATAAAACCATCAAACCAGGAGAGAAACATGCTGATACAACGATTAAAACGAGGTTTGGCGTGGCTGCTGGCGACCTTTCTGGTGCTGGCGGCCATAGCAGGATGCACAAGTCAGGCAGCGCCATCCCGCAGCCAGCCGCAGGCAGCTGCCCAAAGCCAGGAAACATCGCCCCAGAACCAGACACCGGCAGCCGCCCAGAGCCAGGAAGTATTGTCCCAGAGCCAGCCGCAGAAGGATGCCCAGGGCCAGGAAACACCATCCCGCAGTCAGCCGCAGGCAGCTGCCCAAAGCCAGGAAACATCGTCCCAGAGCCAGCCGCAGGCAGCCGCCCAAAGCCAGGAAGCATCATCCCAGAACCAGCCACCGGCAGCCGCCCAGGGCCAGGAAGCATCATCCCAAAGCCGGACGCTGACAGAATTCCAGGCAGAGGAAATACCCGCCGCCCCGGAAAAAGAATCCGCAGATGAAAAGCAGGAACCAGGGGCGTCTCCCGGCATCCAGGAAGAAGACCCGGATGTTTCCGCTATTGAAGAAGACGGCTCCTACACCACCAGGGACGAAGTAGCCCTCTACCTTCACACCTATGGCCGGCTCCCGGACAACTACATAACCAAAAAAGACGCGGAGAATCTGGGCTGGGACAGTAAGAAGGGGAATCTCTGGGACGTGGCACCAGGCAAGAGCATCGGCGGCAGCTATTTCGGCAATTATGAGAAACAGCTTCCGGAGAAAAAAGGAAGGAAATACTACGAGTGCGATATCAACTACGAGGGCAAATACCGTGGAGCAGAGCGGATCATCTACTCAGATGACGGCCTTGTATTCTATACAGGAGATCACTACGAAACCTTCGAACAGCTTTATCCATAGCGCGCTTAAATATAAGATGCTCCCATGAATAGTAATTATATGATACGCGAAGGAGAAGGATCATGAAGAAAATATTGCTGGACCTAAATCTTGTAAAAAACCGGGAGCAGCTCCATGATTACCTTGCACTGACCATGGAATTTCCGGAATATTATGGAAGGAATCTGGATGCCCTGTACGATATGCTCACGGATATCACGGAGGACACCTGCATCGGCATCTTCTGCGGAGAGCGGACAGACATCCCGGTGGTTCACGTGAACCGGGTAAAGAAGGTATTCAAAGACGCGGAGCAGGACAATAAGCACTTGTGCGTGATCTTCTCAGAGCTGGAGGACAATTACGAGGACAGCCTGGATATCTGACAGGAGTATTGCAGACCAGACAAGATAAACCAGAAGGAAAAGCGGTAACAGTCAGATCGGTCTGTATGTTCACTTGGCTTTCAGGCGGCAACGCAGCTGGACATGTTCCAGAACCGTGCCGCTGACTACAAAACGAAAAAGCAGGTAAAATAAATGACAAGAAATACTCACGCAACCTGGATGCTCCAGACGAAACGGGCGGATTTCACCGCGCTGGCAAAGCGCTTCTCCATCAGCCCGGTCACCGCCAGGATCATCCGCAACCGGGATGTGGTGGACGAGTCCCAGATTGAACGCTATCTTCACGGCACCATCCGCCATCTCTACGATCCCCATCTGCTCCAGGATATGGACAAGGCGGCGGCATTGCTCCAAAGGAAAATCCAGGAAGACCGCCCCATACGGATCGTGGGTGACTACGATATCGACGGCATTTGCTCCACCTATCTCCTGTACCGGGGGCTGGAGCGGTGCGGCGCCAGGGTGGATTACCAGATTCCCGAACGGATCCGGGACGGGTACGGGATCAACGAATCCATCATCCGTCAGGCAGCCGCCGATAGGATCGACACAATCATTACCTGCGACAATGGCATCGCCGCCGCGGAGCAGATCCGTCTGGCAAAAGAGCTGGGTATGACTGTGATCGTTACGGACCACCATGAGGTACCGCCTGACGGAGACGGCGGGGAGCTGCTGCCGCCGGCGGACGCCATCGTCAATCCCAAACAGAAGACCTGCCCCTATCCCTTTAAGGGGATCTGCGGCGGTGTGGTGGCCTATAAGCTTGTCCAGGTGCTTTATGAACTTTTTGGTATTCCGTCCGGGGAGTGGGAGGGGATGCTGGAGTTTGCGGCCATGGCCACTGTGGGGGATGTGATGAAGCTCCAGGACGAGAACCGTATCCTGGTGAAATGGGGCTTAAGGCAGCTTCCCCATACACAGAGTCTGGGCCTTAAAAAGCTGGTGGAGGCCTGCGGCCTTGACATTTATGCAGTGTCCGCCTATCACATCGGATTTGTGGTAGGTCCCTGCCTCAATGCCAGCGGACGTCTGCGGACCGCCCAGGTGGCCCTGGAGCTTTTGCTGACAAAAGATGAGCAGCAGGCAGAAAGCATGGCCTCAGAGCTGAAAACCCTCAATGAGGAGCGCAAGGATATGACCCAGGCCGGTGTGGACGAGGCCCTTGGGCAGGTGGAGGAGCTTTATGCCAATGATTCCGTTCTGGTGGTATTTCTTCCGGACTGCCATGAATCCCTGGCCGGGATTATTGCCGGACGGGTGCGGGAGGCGTGGAACAGGCCTACCTTTATCCTGACCCCCGGGGAGGAATGCGTCAAAGGCTCTGGCCGTTCCATCGAGGCTTACCACATGTACCAGGGGCTGTGCGGCGTCCAGGATCTCCTTCTGAAATTCGGCGGCCACCCCATGGCAGCAGGCTTTTCCCTGGAGGAGAAGGATGTGGACCAGTTCCGGCGCCGCCTCAATGAGCAGGCAGACTTAAAACCGGAGGATTTTATCCCGAAGATCTGGATCGACGTGGCCATGCCCCTGGAGTATATCTCCGAGAGCCTGGTGGAGGAGTTAAAGATCTTAGAGCCCTTCGGCCAGGGCAACGAGAAGCCTCAGTTTGCCCAGAAGAATCTCCATATCCGCAGTATGCGCGTCCTGGGCCGCAACCGCAACGCAGTCAAGCTGTCCCTGGTCACCGGACAGGGGCTGTCCATGGAAGGCATGCTGTTCACGGAAGGAGACCGGTTTGTGGAAGAGCTGGGAAGCAGACGGGGCATTGATGTGATCTACTATCCGGATATCAATGAGTACAACGGAAACCGGACCCTGCAGATCGTGATCCGGGAGTATAAGCTGCATGAGTGACGGGATACATAGTATAATGAAAATAAGGGGGAAGGTGGCTGTATGTCCATTGGATCCATAGAGATTTCAAACATCATGGTGTTTCAAAACGGCAGAGGAAAAGACGGGAAAAACCATAAGACTGATAAACAAGAAGGAAACAAAAGTTCCGGCGGATGTTTCCGCCTGGAATTCTGTGAAGGGATCAATGTCTTAATAGGAGAAAATGGAGTCGGGAAGACGACCATTCTTAAGATGATCTACGTAGCTGCCAGAAGGTCCAGGGGACATACGGGAGGCGAAGGAATCCGGTATCTGGCGCAGGCATTTTCCCATAATCTGAAGGATCATGACATATTAAAACATGAGGGTGGATCGGGAGATGACTGCTATTATAAGGTTTCAGATGGGGAACACTGCTTTGAGGATCATCTTAACCGGGATGTGGCTTTGGAAGAAGAGGGGTGGACAAAACTGAATATTCCCTCAGTCTTTATTCCCACTACGGAGATGCTTTCCCACTCAAAAGGCTTTCTTGCACTGAACCAGAAATATTACATGCCCTTTGATGATACCCAGGTAGATATTATTGTAAACGCATCGCTTCCGGAGACCAGGGAGATTTCTGCGTCCATGCTGGGGGTTCTGGAGAAGATTTCTGACGTGATTGCCGGTACAGTTGTTCAGGAGGAGGATGTTTTTTATTTACTGAAAAAGGATGGGCGTAAGGTGGAATTTTCTCTTGAAGCAGAGGGACTTCGGAAGCTGGGACTTCTCTGGAAGCTGATTCGTAATGGTTTGCTTGAGTCAGGTTCCATCCTTCTCTGGGATGAGCCGGAGGCAAACCTGAATCCGGAACTGTATCCTCTGGTAGCAGAGATTCTGCTGGAGCTTGAACGAAACGGGGTTCAGATCTTTGTGGCGACGCACAGCTACAATTTTGCGAAATATCTGGAGATACGCCGTATCAGCAAAGCCCAGGTGAGATTCCATAACTTATATAAGGAAAGCACCGGACCGGCAGATCAGACACAAACGGTCACATCTGGCTATACGGATGATTATGAGATGGTAAAAAGCCAGTCAGCTGACAGGATGGAGGAACTCTGGCCTAATCACATTATGATTGCGGACAACAAGCTTCTGGATGAAGTATATGAACAGTGAGGTGACCATGCAAAACATACTGATAGAAGAGAATGGAATCTATGGCATCGACTGTACCAGAGCTGTCTGGTTTACAGACCGGATTCATGAAGATTACCACAGAGCTGGCATTCATATTAATGATGCGGATTTTATCATTGAGAATGAAGATAAACTGTTGATGGTGGAATATAAGAATGCGAATATTCCGGGAGCCGCCAGTCCGGGATCGTTTAAGCCAGAGCAGGACAAAAAGCTTTCAACCACAGCACGGAAGTTCTATGATTCGTTGCATTATCTGAAACTTATGGAAAAGACAAAACCCGTACAATATATCTATGTGCTGGAATATCCTGATGGAGACGCTGTTACGCGCAGAAGATTGCGAAACAAGCTGAAAGCAGAGCTTCCTTTTGCTTTGCAGGAGAATATCGGGAATGGTATAAAGCTGATTGATAAAGTGGATGTGGTTTCAATCGATGAATGGAATCAGGATCAGGATTATGGAAGGTACCCCATTTCACCTATTGCCCCCGTTGGTTCTTGACAGCTTATTCCCTTATATACTATAATTTACCAGAATCATATGGAGAAAAAGGAACTTGTGGAGCGAATCAAAATAAGAAAAAGGAGACAGACACCCCATGGTTAATGAAGTAATGAAATTTATAACAGACTATGATCCGGAGGTAGGCGGGGCCATCCAGGCAGAGGCGGCCCGCCAGCGGCGCAATCTGGAGCTGATTGCATCGGAGAACATCGTGTCAGAGCCGGTCATGATGGCAATGGGTACCGTGCTGACCAACAAATATGCCGAGGGCTATTCCGGCAAACGCTACTATGGCGGCTGTGAGTGTGTGGACGTGGTGGAGACCATCGCTATTGAGCGGGCCAAGGAGCTGTTCGGCTGTGATTACGCCAATGTCCAGCCCCATTCTGGCGCCCAGGCCAATATGGCCGTGTTCATGGCGATGTTAAAGCCCGGTGACACGGTTCTCAGCATGAGCCTGGACCATGGCGGCCATCTGTCCCACGGAAGTCCGGTGAATTTCTCCGGCATGTATTTCAACATCGTTCCTTACGGAGTCAATGAAGAAGGATTCATTGATTACGACCAGGTGGAGCACCTTGCCATGGAGCATAAGCCGGAGATGATCCTGGCCGGTGCCAGCGCCTACGCACGGGAGATCGATTTCAAACGCTTCCGGGAAATCGCTGACAAGTGCGGTGCATACTTTATGGTAGATATTGCCCACATTGCAGGCCTTGTGGCAGCAGGCCTTCATCCCAGCCCCATTCCTTACGCAGATGTGGTGACCACCACCACCCACAAGACCCTGCGGGGTCCCAGGGGCGGCCTGATCCTGGCCAATAAGGAAGCAGCCGAGAAGTTCAATTTCAACAAGGCCATCTTCCCCGGAACCCAGGGCGGTCCCTTGGAGCACGTGATCGCGGCCAAGGCAGTCTGCTTTGGGGAGGCGCTGAAGCCGGAATTCAAGGAATACCAGGCCCAGGTGAAGAAGAACGCTGCAGTTCTGGCAGAAGAACTGAAAAAGCAGGGCTTTAACATCCTGACAGGGGGTACAGACAACCATCTGATGCTGGTAGACCTGCGGGGTATGGAAGTATCCGGTAAGGAGCTGCAGCGTCGTTGTGATGAGGTTTATATCACCCTGAACAAGAACACAGTCCCCAATGACCCCAGAAGCCCCTTCGTCACCTCCGGTGTCCGCATCGGAACTCCGGCCATCACCTCCCGTGGTCTGAAGGAAGAGGATATGGCCAAGGTTGCCGAGTGCGTATGGCTGGCAGCTACAGACTTTGAGAACAAGGCTGACTATA
Source organism: uncultured Lachnospiraceae bacterium (assembly GCA_910577655.1). GTDB lineage: Bacteria > Bacillota > Clostridia > Lachnospirales > Lachnospiraceae > Brotaphodocola. The sequence continues at coordinate 44,166 of CAJTOW010000015.1, forward strand.
TCCGCGCAGAAGTGACGAAGCTTTGCGACAAGTATCCGATTTACCAATAGGAATGCCATATTGGTTCCCGCTTGTCCGGGGCAGGTAGCAGATTATGAATATGATCTTATTGTTAGAATTATTAACTCCATTCTTTGGAATCATTTTCGCCTACGTGATCACGGGCTGGTTCTACGGCTTCGGCCCCGTGATCTGGGTGAGAAAAGCAGCCGGCCGTCGGCGTGCCCGCCTCACCACCTCCCGTCAGGAGCTGGTGAGGCGGGTGCAGGAGCTTGTGCCCCAGGCCAGCGACAGCAATGTAGTATTTTCCGTTGAGGCAGAGACCTCCACTTCCGGCGGGAGCAAGGTGCAGGTCACCACCAGCACCTACCATTATCACGTATTTGTGGCAGATGCCCACTGTATATGGATCCTCCCCTTCTTTTATGAAAAAAGTGCTGGCGCCTATGACCTGGGCACTCCCGTGGCCCTGACCAGGGAGTTGATCGCAGATGTAGAGCTGTCTGGCAAACCGGCAAAGAAGCTGGAGGTAACCTTCCGCCTGAAACCCGCTGTAGGCCTGGATAAAGTGGTCATGGTTCTGGAACCCTTCCAGTTTAAGAAAAACCGCCATTACCCCTTTGACTTTTTCCAGGAAACAGCCTGCGCCCAGGCATTCTCAGCGGCAGAGAAGCTGGCTCTCCTGGCCTGCGGCAGGAACACCCTGGACCTGGAGCAGACCCGCATCCGCAGTGTCTGTGAAAATTATGCCATTTCCGCCGGAATGTGCGGCTTCCTCGCCATGGCAGGCGCCAGTGGCGGGTTTCTCATTCCGACTCTTGTTTTTCTCGCCGTGGCTCTCCTCCTGCTGGTTCTGGTCCTGGCCAGGGGCCGGATACCTAAGTTAAGCGTAATAGTGGTGCTTTTAGAAGCATTTGTATGCTACCGGTTTTTGCGCTAGAGTGTGTCTGAAAATTCATTCCTGGCATCTGCACGCCCCACTTCGCGGGAGATTTGGGCCAAATTCAGGTTACATAGCCCACTATGCCCCTTCATTTGGCCCAAATCTCCCACAAAGCGGAACGCACAGCTGCCGGAAAGCAGTTTTCAAACACGCTCTGGAACATTACCCCCGTGAGCTGTAATTTTTTACTCTTTTTTAATCACATATTGCTTGCCAAAACCCCAATGATGTGATACAATACTTTCATGGAATTCCTTCCCGGAATAGGAGGAATCATTGAGAAAAAGAAGAACTCTTCAGGAACTTACAATCAAAGATAATTTCATGTTTGCCGCAGTGATGATGAATCCGGAAAACTGCCGGAGACTTCTGGAGATTGCCCTGGATATCCCTGTAGAGCGGGTTGAAGTGAGTTATGAAAAGAGCATTGTATATCACCCGGAGTATAAGGGGATTCGTCTGGATGTCTTTGCCCGGGATGCCCAGAATACCCATTACAATGTAGAGATGCAGATTGCCCGGGATGCTCTGGAGCGGCGGAGCCGTTATTACCACAGCCAGCTCGATATGGAGCTGCTGCTTGGCGGAGTTCCTTACGAGGAACTGCCGGATGCTTATGTGATTTTTATCTGCGATTTTGATCCGCTGGGAAGACGGAAATACCGTTACACGATGGAGCATATATGCCGGGAGGTGCCGGACCTGCCCTACAAGGATGGGAGCCACACCATATTCCTGAGCACATATGGGGAGAACGAGACAGAGGTGCCGGAGTCTCTGGTGAATTTTCTGAAGTATGTCAGAGGGATATTGCCGGATCCGGAAGACTCGTATGTAAAGAGACTCCAGGATTCTGTCCGCCAGGTCAAGGCAAGCCGTGAGATGGAGGAACGCTTTATGGTACTGCAGGAGATGATGAGGCTGGAACGTGAAGAAGGAAGGGCAGAAGGAAGGGCCGAGGGAAGAGCCGAGGGAAGAGCCGAATCTGTTCTGGTCATTCTGGAGGGCTCAGGGCCCGTGCCGGAGGATGTTCGGGAAAGGATTCTCTCGGAGGAGGACTTGTCTGTCTTGAACAGCTGGATCAGACTGGCGGCTGCATCCGACTCTGTGGAATCATTTGTAAAGAAGGCATTTTGATGGTTTTAACATTGTCTGTTTGTATCTGATCTTCATTGGAATGCGGATTATGGGATCATCCATTTCCATCATCCGCACAGATCGCTGTATCTATGCCGTTTCAGGCATACATCATTTATAGTAACTGTGGGAAGGAATTCTGTATTATTTGGAGGAGTTTTATTATGAAATTTTACCCCTTGGAAAAAAAGCTGCGGAGATACTATGTGGAGAAATTCCGCGCCGCCCTTGTGTGGACTATCTTCTGGTGCGGCGTCTGGTCAGCGGGAATCGAATACTTCTACGGTCCCGGTATGGAACTGACGGAACGCTACCCTGTTTTTCTGGGAGGCTTGTGTGCCATAGGCCTGGTGGGGATTCTGGTGAGCTTTGGCTATCTGCTGGTCCGGCTGGTCAGTCTGCTGAATTTTACCGGTTCCCTGAAACGCAGCATGAACCGGTATCTTCCCCAGACCCCGGTGACAGATCCATATCCGGTGCTGGGCCAGGACATCCGGTGCCGGCTGTTTGATATTGCAGATATTTATTTAGGAAAGGACTGGATCGTATTTCCTGGTCAGGCCATGAAAAGGGACGAGATCGCCAGCATTCTCTTCGAACGCCTGTCTGACCGGTTCCTGTCAAAGAAATGCCGCCTTCATATCAAAGACAACCGGGGGAATTCCATGTACCTGGATCTGACCCGGAACCAGGCGCCGGAATATATATACCATTATCTGGTTGGCCTGCATCCAGAGATCAACAAGGGCAATTATCTGGCTCAGCAGGGGCTGGGCGCCATTTCCGCCTACCAGAAGAAGCAGGAAGAGATGAATCAGGAGGAGAAGCGCGCAGACACACACCTTGGAATCTCCAGATGGGACAAGAGTCCGGTTCTGGAGGACAATCATATCCGGTATGAATATGAGCGGTGGCTCCTTGCCTCCTACAGTCTGTACATAGCCGCGGATCCCCAGCACCACGGAGATTTCGCTTATGTGGGCGGCTATGAGCGCACCGCATATCAGCGGGACAACGCCCGGGAGCTTCTGGAGGAGCCATGGGACATTCATAATAAGGAAGAACTGCTGGATACGGTACAGCATCTGATCCAGACAGGCCGCAGCCGCCGCAGTGGCTGGCAGCTGGGCCGCGCGCCTATGATCCTGGGCTTTGCCTATATCGCTGAGATGATTACCAGAGAGGAGCTTTTCGCCTATTCCCTGGATGTCGCCCTGGCCATCCAGCAGACCTTTTCAAGCTGGCAGGAGCTATTTGAGAGTTATATGGAAGGCTACGCCGCATGGGCCAAAAGAAAGAAACACATTGCCCACCGCCGGAATGCTCTTCACCAGCTTTTGCGGGATCCGGCTTCCCTCATCAATACAGTTCCGCTCCAGTCCGACCTGCATGCTCTGTACCAGGAGGCGACAGTCCAGAGCTTATAAAAAGTCCCGGAATCCGTCAAAAACAGCAGGATTCCGGGACTTTTCCGTACAAAACCAGACACACTCTAACAATGCTTCTTCAGCCAGTCCATAGCCACCTGGGCATAGATCCCGGCCCCGGCAGCCAGTACATCCTCATTAAACACAATCTTCGGATTATGCTGGCCCAGCCGCCTGCCGGGATCCTCCACACCGGCGCCCAGAAGGAAATAGCTGGCCGGAACCAGCTCCGAGATGCAGGAGAAATCCTCAGACCCCATAACATGCAGCCCCCTGACCGTATTCACCTCCGGGGCCACGGTATGTATGCTGGCAAGGAACTCCTCATTGAGGGCATCGTCACAGACTACGCTGGGAACACTGCTGGAGACCTCGATCTCGCACTGACAGCGGTAGGCGGCAGCCACGGCAGGTACGATCTCATGGATCCGCTTCACGATCAGCTCATAGACCTCCTTCTTAAAGGTACGCAGAGTTCCCTGAAGCACAGCCCGCTCCGGGATCACATTGTTGGCATTGCCGGCGGCGAACTGGCCGATGGTCAGGGCAGCCTCCTCGCTGGGCGGACACTCTCTGGCGATCAGGGACTGGAGGGCCAGATACACCTGGACACCGGCATTGATGGGATCAATACAGCTTTCCGGCTGGGAACCATGTCCGCCATGGCCTGTCAGGGTGATCCGGAATCCGTACACAGCAGCCATGGGATTGGAATCGTATAAAAGCACGTTCTTCTCCACAGAAGCAAACACATGCATGGCAAATGCCGCGTCCACATGGGGATTTTCCAGGACACCGCCGGCGATAGCCGCCCTGGCCCCGGTAAAGGTCTCCTCCCCGGACTGGAACAGCAGCTTCACAACTCCCGGAAGCTTTGCCTCCCGGGCTTTCAGAAGCTTCGCGGCGCCCAGAAGGATCGTGGCATGCATATCATGTCCGCAGCCATGCATACAAGAATTGGTAGAAGCAAATTCCAGCCCAGTCTCCTCCGGCACCGGCAGTCCGTCCATATCACTGCGCAGCAGGAAACACTTGTCTCCGGAGCCGATGGTGGCGATTACATTGGAAGAATCCTCCAGAACCTGATACTTTACTTCCAGCTCATCCAGCACAGAAGTCACGAACTTCACTGTCTGCGGCAGTGTTGTCCCTGTTTCCGGGATCTGGTGCAGGGCACGTCTCCAGCCTACAAGCTGGTCCTGAAGTGCATCCGCTTCCTCTCTCAACAAATTTTCCATAACAATCTCCCTCCTTATTTGAATCTGTAACATTTCATACAGGCTATCTCCCTGCCCCGGAAAACGCCGGGGACAAGCATGTCCTTCCCTGATTGGATATGGGGCTGATGCCGGAATCCTGCTGTTTACAGCCGTATCATCCGGTGGTGTATCCCGCTGTCCGCCAGGATCTTCGCCTCTCGCTGATGGCAGGTAAACACAATGATCTGTCCCTGATAGCTCTTGTACAGCCACCGGATCGCCGACTGCAGCCGGTCTTCGTCATAGAGCACAAAGCTGTCATCCAGAATCAGCGGCAGCTTCTCCTTGTCTCCCTGGAAAAGACGTGCAGCCGCCAGCCGCAGGGCCAGATACACCTGGTCCATGGTGCCGCTGCTGACCTGGTCGATAGGTACCAGCCGGGTCCGGGTATTCATGAAGATATTCAGGTTCTCATCCACGCTCATGCTGGTGTAGATTCCGTCCGTAATGCCTGCGATCATATCCGATGCAGTCTTATTTAAATATAGTCCGAATGAATCCCGGATAGAAGAGGACAAATCCGTGATGGTCTCCAGAGCCAGATCGATGGCGGCGATTTCCTCCCGGATCCGGTCATTTTCCGCAAGGACCCGTTTCAGGGATTCTACCTGGTCTTTGCAGTGGGTCAGATGATCCAGCTTCTTCTCCAGTTCCCACTGCATCCGCTGCTGGCGGGAGATAGCATCACTGCAGTCCTCCTCCTGCTCCTTTAAGGAGGCCACCTCTCCCTCCAGCTTGTCTACAGCCAGCCGGGACTGAACCAGCATCTGGCTCAGCCGCAGATACTCCTCCATACGTGCCCGGAATGCCTCGATGGCCTCATCCGAGACCGACGAATCACCCAGATGCCGGGAAAAGATCTCCTGGAGCACCTTGCAGGTCATGGCAGCCTCTTTTTTCAGACGCTTGCCCTTAAGAATCAGGGAGATGCCCAGGACCAGAAACAAGAGCCCCCCGGCCCAGCAGGCCGCGGCCAAAGCCATGCCGGAGCTGCCGGACAAGATATCCGGAACCTGGGTAAATTCACCCAGAAGCATAATCTGGGACCGGAGTAAAAGCACGCCTCCCAGTCCCCCGCAGATTGCCGCCAGAATAAGGGAAAGTACAGCCAGAACCACAGGGGATTTCTTCTCGCTGGAGCGTCTGGCATCCTGGTACTCCCGGTAGGTGGCCATGGTCTCCGCCTCATAGCTTTGGATAGAATCCTCGTCCGAGAACTGGGCGCTGCCCAGGGCCTGCTGTCCTGTAGCGATCTTCTGCAGGAGAGACTCCTTGTCCTTTTGCTTCTCCGACATCCGGGTATGAACCTGGGCGCGGGTGTCCTGGTAGGTTTTCAGCTGGTTTTCGTACTCCGGCGCGGAGATTTCCTTCTCAATGGAACGGATCTCTCCCAGCAGGGAGGTATAGCTGCGGGCTGCCTCCGGCACCAGCCTGCGCTCGAATTCCTTGCGGCGGTTTTTTAAGTAAGCGGACGCCCTGGTGATATTCAGGGCCATATTGCCGGAGGTATTCATGTTGGCAATATAGTTGCGCAGCTCCGATACCATGCCGCCGTCTGTGGCGCTCTTTAACTGCCCGATGCTGATGGTGTTGGAGTAGGTGGTTTCCGTAAGTCCGCACAGCATTTCATCCAGAAATGCCTTGGCCGGGATCACCTCACGCCCCAGAGTCTCGTCCACAATGGTCAGGGATTTCTGCTCCTTGGAGAAATTCCTCTCGATCCGGTACACAGTACCTTCATGCTCTACCCGTATCCGCCCGCTGTAGGCTCCCTGGCCGTCCCAGGGGATGCACCGGGAATAGCAGTCATTTTTCGAGGCACGCCCCCGGCCCCTCTCCAGACCGAAAAACATACAGCGGATAAAGGTGTGAAGGGTAGACTTGCCGGCTTCATTTCTCCCGTATATCATGTTGAGTCCATCATCAAATGACAGGTCACGGTCGTGAAATTTACCGAATCCGTCAATGTGTAAATCCAGTAATTTCATGGTCAGCTCCTCTCATCCTGGGTACACAGCAATGCGTCGATTCCGTAGAACAGCGCTTTCTTCTCCACCGGACTCATATCCTCCTTCTGAAGGGCGCGGATATAGAAGCCGATCATGTCGCTGGGATGCTCTGCAAACAGCTGGTTGAAATCATACTGAGGTTCCGATTCGTCGATGATCTCGATGATCTGCATCCGGTTCTCCAGATTCTCTAAGTCAAAGGAGATATCCGGATCCCGCATACCCCGGATGCGGAACCGGTAGATATGGTCGCCGCCCCGGTTCTCGATCTCCTGGGTGATACGGGCGGAGAGCTCCATGCTGGTGGTAGCCGGTGTCACATGAACCACCAGCGGAATATACTGGGTTCCGGCCAGGGGGACAAACTCCAGGGAGGTCACCTGGCGGGTGGACGGGCTGATCTCACCGGCAATGATGCCGTGGCGGCCCGTCTCCGTCTTATCCAGGGGTTCCAGGGATCCGGGGTAAGCATAGGAGAAATCCGGTGCGATCTCAGGTTTATGGATGTGTCCCAGAGCCACATAGGAGAAACCGGCCTCCGACAGCCTGTTTCTGTCCAGGGGAAGATGGGCCGCGTCCCCGCCGTGGGCCAGAAGCACCTGGATATGGGAAGACACCGGCGCCTTCAGCCTGTTGAGCCGGGGCTCCGTGATCTCTGGCGAGTGGTAGCTGAACCCATAGACCTCCAGGTTCAGATCCTCGAAATAGACCGAGGTCATTTCTTCCTCCATGATCCAGGTTACATTGGGACACCAGACAAAGCTCATCAGCGCAGAGCTGGGACGGATCCGGTCGTGGTTCCCGGCGATAATGACCACACGGACACCAGGAATGGTGGAGAACAGATAATTCAGCTCCTTTAGATCCCGCAGCAGCGGCTGCCGGTGGAAGAGATCGCCCGCAATGAACAGACAGTCTACATCCCTAAGCTTCGCCTGGGTAATGACTTCGGCGAAGGTTTCCTTGATGGCCTGGGCGCGGGCGCGGCTCCAGGGCTTGTCACTGTCAGGTGTCATACCCCAGTGGATATCAGCAGTGTGAAGGAATTTCATGGAAACAGGTCTCCTTTGTGGGAGCGGCAGCTAAGACAGGGGTCTTCCTGCCGCTTATTATAAATCGCAGTTTCCTACTGTGCGCGGGAAGGGCACTACGTCGCGGATATTGGACATGCCGGTCAGATACATGACGCAGCGCTCAAAACCCAGTCCGAATCCGGCATGGCGGGTGGAACCGTATTTGCGCAGATCCAGGTAGAAGCTGTAGTCTTCCTCTTTGAGTCCCAGCTCCTGCATCCTGGCCAGCAGCTTGTCATAGTCGTCTTCACGCTGGCTTCCGCCGATGATCTCCCCGATTCCGGGAACCAGACAGTCCATAGCGGCCACGGTTCTGTTGTCCGGGTTCATCTTCATATAGAATGCCTTGATTTCCTTGGGATAATCCGTAACAAAAATAGGTTTTTTGAAAACCTGCTCCGTCAGATAGCGCTCATGTTCGGTCTGCAGGTCACAGCCCCAAGATACCTTGTAGTCGAAGTTTTCATTATTCTTCTCCAGGATTTCGATGGCCTCGGTATAGGTCACATGTCCGAACTCAGAGTTCAGCACCCCGTTTAACCGGTCCAGAAGCCCCTTGTCAATGAAGCTGTTGAAGAAATTCATCTCCTCCGGCGCCTGCTCCAGCACATAGCGGATCACATGCTTAAGCATTCCCTCGGCCACCGCCATGTTGTCCTTAAGATCCGCAAATGCCATCTCCGGCTCAATCATCCAGAACTCCGCGGCATGGCGGGTAGTATTGGAATTTTCCGCCCGGAAGGTAGGCCCGAAGGTATAGATATTCCGGAAAGCCATGGCATAGGTTTCCCCGTTAAGCTGTCCGCTGACCGTCAGGTTGGTGGGCTTCCCGAAGAAATCCTGGGTGAAATCAATGGCGCCGTCCTCAGTCCTGGGCACATGGTTCAGATCCATGGTAGTCACCTGGAACATTTCCCCGGCACCCTCACAGTCACTGCCGGTGATCAGGGGCGTGTGTACATACACGAAATCCCGCTCCTGGAAATACTGGTGGATGGCATAGGCGATCAGGGAGCGGACACGGAACACTGCCTGGAAGGTATTGGTCCGGGCGCGCAGGTGGGTAATAGTCCGCAGATACTCCAGGGTGTGCCGCTTCTTCTGCAAAGGATAATCCGGTGCCGAAGCCCCCTCCACAGTCACCTCCGTGGCCTGGATCTCAAAAGGCTGCTTGGCCTGGGGCGTAGCCACCAGGGTTCCCTTTACGATGATGGCAGCGCCCACATTCAGCCGGCTGACCGCGGCAAAATTCTCCAGTGTATCGTGGTACACCACCTGCAAAGTCTCAAAACAGGATCCGTCGCTGACCACGATAAAGCCAAAAGCCTTGGAATCCCGCACACTCCGCACCCAGCCCCCGATGGTCACCTCCTTGTCCAGGTAGGCCTCCCGGCGGCGGTACAATTCTCTGACAGTAGTTAAATCCATAATCATATCTCCTTTTTTATACTGTATTTTACATAAAATCAGACTTTGTACCCCATTATACTTTATTTTCCAAAGGGATTCAAGGGCTTCTGCGATTCTGGAGTGCCGGGAATATTCTATAGGTTACTATTCACGGGGGCATCTTCTTGTCCGGCATAGCCGGACAAGAAGCATCGGGCGGCCGCCCGA
>CAJTOW010000016.1 GCA_910577655.1 uncultured Lachnospiraceae bacterium
CGAGTGCGCAGTCCTACTTGGAGGATTCGCAACTTTCAAAGTAACAAGTATAAATACCGCAAACGCGAAGAAAAGGCCCTCCGGCAGTCAGCCGGAGGGCCTTCCTCTTATCTGATTAACTCTTCAGGCAAAGCAGCGCAGTCCTGTGCAGCTCCTTAAATCTCATTCACCTTCCGCTTCACATAGCTGGTATGCAGCAGATGATGCGCCTTATGGCTCCCCGGCTCCCCAAGATAGGTAGCATACAGCTCCTTAATAGCCGGATTCTCATGGGACTTCCGGATGGGATTGCCCTTGTCGGAATCATACAGCACCTGGGCCCGTTTGGCGCGGATATCCACCGTGTTGCGGATATGGCCCGGCTGCTGGGGCTGGCCGCCGCCGTTGATACAGCCGCCTGGGCAGCCCATGATCTCGATAAAGTGGTAATTGGCCTCGCCGGCCTTCACCTTCTTAAGCAGCTTTCTGGCATTGCCAAGGCCCGAGGCCACGGCAACCTTCACATCCAGACCCGCTACCGGGTAGGTAGCCTCCTTGATGCCTTCCATGCCGCGGACTTCTGTGAAATCCAGGCTGGCCAGCTCTTTGCCGGTCAGGGTTTCCACCGCGGTACGCAGGGCAGCTTCCATAACACCGCCGGTGGTTCCGAAGATCACGGCTGCGCCGGTGCCCAGTCCCAGAGGCGCGTCGAACTTCTCGTCCGGCAGCTCCGTGAACTTTAAGCCTACCTTGCGGATCATCCGGGCCAGCTCCCTGGTGGTCAGGGAGAAGTCTACATCCGGCACTCCGTTGGCAGCCTGGTCCGGTCTCTGGATCTCGAACTTCTTCGCCGTACAGGGCATGATAGATACGGAGACAATATCCTCCGGCTTCAGGCCCTCCTTCTCAGCATAGTAGGATTTGGCGATGGCGCCGAACATCTGCTGGGGAGACTTGCAGGTGGACAGATTGTCTGTCATATCCGGGAAATAATGCTCACAGTACTTGATCCAGCCCGGAGAGCAGGAGGTGATCATGGGCAGCACGCCGCCGTTCTGAACCCGGTCAAGGAACTCGTGGGCCTCCTCCATGATGGTAAGGTCCGCGCTGAAATTGGTGTCAAATACCTTGTCGAAGCCGATTCTTCTGAGAGCCGCAGCCATCTTGCCCTCGGTGTTGGTGCCGATGGGATAGCCGAACTCCTCACCCAGGCCGGCCCGGACAGCCGGCGCGGTCTGGACGATCACATGCTTGCTGGGATCTGCGATGGCAGCAAGCACCTGGTCGATCTGGCTCTTCTCCTGAAGGGCGCCGGTGGGGCAGACAGCGATACACTGACCGCAGGAGACACAGCTGGTCTCACCCAGACCCATCTCAAAGGGAGATCCGATGGTGGTGGCAAAGCCGCGCATGTTGGCGCCGATGACGCCGATGCCCTGAACCTTCTCACAGACCGCGGTGCAGCGGCGGCAGAGGATACACTTGCTGTTGTCCCTGAGCATGTGGGCCGCGCTGTCGTCGATGCAGGACGGAGTGCGGGTGCCGTCGTAGTAGGACTCATCCTCCACGCCCAGTTCCTTACACAACTGCTGCAGCTCGCAGTTGCCGCTGCGGACGCAGGATAAGCACTTCCGGTCATGGTTGGACAGCAGAAGCTGCAGGGTCTTTTTGCGGGATTCCAGAACCCTGGGGGTGTTGGTCCATACCTCCATTCCGTCGTTGATGGGATATACACAGGATGCCACCAGGCTCTTGGCGCCCTTGACCTCCACCACGCAGATCCGGCAGGCACCGATCTCATTGATCTCCTTTAAGAAGCACAGTGTAGGGATCTCAATGTGGGCCAGACGGGCGGCCTCCAGAATGGTGGAACCCTTCGGAGCGCTTACTTCTATGCCGTTGATTTTAATTGTAATATTCTCCATATAAATTCTCCTCCATTACTGTTTGTAGATTGCGCCGAATTTACATTTCTCCATGCAGGCGCCGCACTTGATACACTTGTCTGCATCAATGATATGCGGGTTCTTGACAGAGCCGATGATAGCGTTGTTCGGGCAGTTCCGGGCACAAAGGGTACATCCTTTACACTTATCCGGGTCAATATGGTAGGAGAGGAGTGCCTTACATACTCCGGCCGGACAGCGTTTCTCCTTGATATGGGCCTCGTACTCGTCACGGAAGAACCGCAGGGTGGAAAGAACCGGGTTGGGAGCCGTCTGTCCCAGACCGCAGAGAGAGTTGTCCTTGATGTAGTAGCACAGCTCTTCCAGTTTGTCCAGATCCTCCATGGTAGCCTGACCCTTGGTGATCTTGGTCAGGATCTCCAGCATACGTCTGGTACCGATACGGCAGGGGGTACATTTGCCGCAGGACTCCTCCACCGTGAACTCCAGGAAGAATTTGGCAATATCCACCATACAGTCGGTCTCGTCCATGACAATCAGGCCGCCGGAGCCCATCATGGAACCGATGGACAGCAGGTTGTCATAGTCAATGGGAATATCGAAATGTTCCGCCGGGATGCATCCGCCGGACGGACCGCCGGTCTGGGCAGCCTTGAACTTCTTGCCGCCGGGGATGCCGCCGCCGATCTCCTCGATGACCTCCCGGAGGGTGGTACCCATGGGAATCTCCACCAGGCCGGTGTTGTTGATCTTGCCGCCCAGGGCGAAGACCTTGGTGCCCTTGGACTTCTCGGTACCCATGGAAGCGAACCACTCAGCACCATTGAGGATGATCTGGGGGATATTGGCGTAGGTCTCCACGTTGTTCAGGATCGTCGGTTTGCCGAAGAGACCTTTCACAGCCGGGAACGGAGGACGGGGTCTGGGCTCGCCCCGGTTGCTCTCGATGGAGGTCATCAGGGCTGTCTCCTCGCCGCAGACGAATGCGCCCGCGCCCAGACGGATGTCAATATCAAAATCAAAGCCGGTTCCGAAGATATCCTTGCCCAGAAGGCCATACTCACGGGCCTGGTCAATGGCGATCTTCAGACGCTGTACGGCGATGGGGTACTCGGCACGGACATAGATATAGCCCTGGGTAGCGCCGATGGCATAACCGGCGATGGCCATGGCCTCCAGCACCGCGTGGGGGTCGCCCTCCAGCACGGAACGGTCCATAAATGCACCCGGATCGCCCTCGTCGGCGTTACAGCAGACGTATTTCTGGTCCGCGTCATTCTGTTTGGCAAATTTCCACTTGAGACCGGTGGGGAAGCCGGCGCCGCCGCGCCCCCGCAGGCCCGAATCCAGAAGACACTGGATCACGTCGTCCGGGGTCATCTCGGTCAGAACCTTTCCCAGGGCTTCATAGCCGCCGGTACCTATGTACTCATCAATCACCTCCGGGTTGATGATACCGCAGTTTCTCAGGGCGATACGGTGCTGCTTCTTGTAGAAGTCCGTATCAATCAGGGCCTTGACTCCGGACGGTGTAACAGTCTCATCATAGAGAAGGCGGGTCACTACACGTCCCTTCAGCAGATGCTCCTGTACGATCTCCGGAATGTCCTCTACCTTAACCATGGAGTAGAAGCTGGCATCCGGGTAAACAATCATAATTGGTCCCAAAGCACAGAGACCGTGGCAGCCGGTCTGGACAACGGATACCTCATCCTGCAGGCCAGCCTTTTCAATCTCAACTTTCAGGGTTTCCATAATCTGCTGGCTTCCGGAGGAGGTACATCCGGTTCCGCCGCAAACCAATACATGTGAACGATACATCTGGTTTCCTCCTTACTTAATGTCTGCTGAGTTTAAGGTGTATTCTTCTACAATGTGACCTCCGATCAGGTGGCGCTCGACCACTTCAGCAGCTTTTTCGGGGTTCATCTTGATGTAGGTGATTTTGGGTTTCCCGGGCTCCATGACCTCTACGATGGGCTCATACTGGCACAGACCGATGCAGCCGGTCTGGGTCACTGCAACACGGTTCGTCAGCTTCTTCTCCTGGACCAGATTGGACAATGCGGTCAGTACGGGTCTGGCACCGCTGGCGATGCCGCAGGTAGCCATGCCCACCACCACGCGGGTATGTGCATGGTCTTCCGCGCGCATACTCACCTGATTCTGTACTCTCTCGCGGATCGCTCTCAATTCTTCAAGACTCTTCATGTGATTCCTCCAAAATTAGTTCATAAATAAGCACTGTCTGCGGGGGCGGACCGCCGCCGACAGCAGTCATCAGTAGACGGCGCCGCCGTCAGTTTCAAGCTTGTTCTCTGTCAGATAATCTTTAATATATTCGGAAATCTCCGGTGTGTCAAAGGGAACTCCACCCAGAACTTCCCGGAATTGCCGGGTGTCCAGTTCAAAGGACCGGTCGTTGTAGCAGTAACGGTAGAGAAAATCCGTCTCCGGATGATAGACCGCCAGGGTGTGAATGGTGCTTGTAATATCTCCCAGGGGCATCCGGTCGATGTGGGACATGGTGAAAATGGCCGTGACCGTAGTGCCCACCCCCACTTCTGACTCAATGGTGAAGCTGCCTCCGGTGCTTTCCGCCGCATACTTGAAAAACGGCACACCCAACCCTACCTTACGGGTGGTGCGGCTGGTAAAGAAAGGATCTGTTACCTGGGCCACCTGCTCCGGCGTCATCCCGCAGCCGTCATCCGCGATGATAACGGACAGGCGGTCCTGAACCGTATCAGCCTTTACGGTGATCTGTACCAGGGACGCCCCGGCCCGTGTGGAATTCTCAGCCACATCCAGAACATTTAAAGAAATCTCGGGCATCATAGGCGCTATTTGTATTTGGCAAGAATGCCGGGAATATCCTCAGGTACCAGACGTCCGTAAACCTCGTCATTGATCATCATGACGGGAGCCAGTCCGCATGCGCCCACACAGCGGCAGGAATCCAGGGAGAATCTTCCGTCAGGTGTACACTCTCCGTTGGTAATGCCTAAAAGCTCCTCCAGTTTACTGAAGATGGTGCCAGAACCTTTGACGTAGCAGGCAGTTCCCAGGCACACGGAAATCTGGTATTTGCCCTTGGGCTGAAGCGAAAACATTGAGTAGAAAGTAGCTATGCCGTAAATCTTCTCCAGCGGGATATCCATCTCATCTGAAATCATGGTCTGGACTTCAATAGGAAGATATCCGTAAATCTCCTGCGCCTGCTGCATAATGGGCATCAGGGGACTCTTTGTGTCTTTTAATTCAGCGATGACCTTCTTCAGAGCCAGTTCCTGCTCCGGGGTACCGCCAAATGGAACACTATCTTTTTTGCAAGCCATGTGTGACCCTCCTCCTGTGTTTGGTTTGTTAATGTCCTTCCTATTCTACCATGAAAATGAGAAAAAATCCACACAAAACCGTGTTAGTTAAAAAACAAATCCGGCAGGGGTGTTCGTTAAAAGACAAACCCTGGAAATTCGGTAATTATTTACAGAAAAGGGACAAATCCTTCTGGAACGTATCTGGCAAAAACAGACAAGGTTAAACGTTCGTTAAAAGACAAACGCCGCCGCCACGTTCGTTAAAAAACAAACCAGGTGAATCAGTTGATTATTTGCAGATTAGATGGTATCCTTGATATATGATGAATGCAGGAACAGGTGGCGGCAGGTCAGGGGGATCTGTTATGCGGCAGCCACACAGGAGCCGGGGGTCAGGGGTATGCAAAAAGCTGCCAATTCATAGTTACAGTTCATGGGGCGGGGAAAACCGGACAGGAAGATGCACCCCGTGAACAGCAGCAATTTATAAGACAGGAGGAGAGTTAGATATGACGGCGAAGCAGGTACAGGAGGTATTGGGCGCACGGGTACTGGTGGGAAGCGAGTATCTGGACCAGGAGGTAAAGACCGCATGCGGTTCGGATCTGATGAGTGATGTGCTGGCATTTTCCAAGGATCATTCCGTTCTTCTGACCGGTCTGTGCAATCCGCAGGTGATCCGGACCGCGGAGATGCTGGATATCGTGTGCATTATTTTTGTCCGGGGGAAGAAGGCGGACGAGACGATCCTTGAGATGGCCCGGGACCGGGGGCTGATCGTCATGGAGACGGGACACAGGATGTTCTCGTCCTGCGGGATGCTGTATGCGGCAGGACTGACCGGAGGTGAGATCTGATGGGTAACGCGATCGTTTTAAAATACCATGTTTCCACGGAGGATTTTACCAGAGCCGGGGAAGCCAGCAGTGACGTAAAGGGGAAGCTCAAGCAGATGGGCGTAAGTCCGGCAGCCGTCCGCAAGGTAGCCATTGCCATGTATGAGGGCGAGATCAATATGGTGATCCATGCCAGGGGCGGGGAGATCACGGTGGAGATCACACCGGAGCAGATCAAGATGGTCCTGGCAGATGTGGGACCCGGGATCCCGGATATCGACAAGGCCATGCAGGCCGGCTGGTCCACAGCTCCTGACGAGGTGCGCAACCTGGGCTTTGGTGCCGGTATGGGACTTCCCAATATGAAAAAATATACCGATCATATGGAGATCGAGACGGAGCTGGGTGTAGGGACCACCATCACCATGCTGGTAAATCTGTGAAGGCAGAGGATCCCAGGCTGCGTATCATGAAAGGAGGTCTGACGATTGGAACATAAATTCTATCATTCGGTCCGGCTGGATCCTGATCTGTGCAAGGGCTGTATCAACTGTCTCAAGCGCTGTCCTACCCAGGCGATCCGTGTCCGCAGCGGGAAGGCCCAGATCAACAGCAAATTCTGTATTGACTGTGGGGAATGTATCCGTATATGCCCCCATCATGCAAAGCTTGCGGTGTATGACAGTCTGGATATATTGAAGCAGTACAAGTACAATATTGCCCTTCCGGCACCGTCTCTTTACAGCCAGTTCAACAACCTGGACGACGTGAATATTGTCCTCAATGCCCTGCTGCTCATGGGATTTGACACTGTGTTCGAGGTCAGTGCGGCAGCAGAGCTGGTGTCGGAGGCTACCCGGGAATATCTGTCAGAGCATGAGGATAATCTGCCTCTGATCAGCACGGCCTGCCCCTCGGTGGTCCGCCTGATCCGGGTGCGTTTTCCCAACCTGATTCCCCATCTGCTGCCTTTGAATCCTCCGGTGGAGGTGGCGGCTATGATGGCTGTGCGTCAGGCCATGGAGAAGACCGGCTATGCCAGGGAAGAGATCGGTGTCAGCTTTATATCCCCCTGCCCTTCCAAGGTGACCTATGTGCGGGCACCTCTGGGGACGGAGAAAAGCCAGGTGGACCATGTGCTGGCTATCAAGGATGTGTATCCCAGCCTTCTTGCTCATATGAAGAAGGTGGGAGAGGATCCGGGAGAGTTGTCCACCTCCGGCAAGATCGGCATCAGCTGGGGCCGCAGCGGCGGCGAGGCAGGCGGGCTGTTTACGGAGAATTATCTGGCGGCTGATGGCATCGAGAATGTGATCCGGGTCCTGGAGGATCTGGAGGATGAGAAATTCACCAACTTAAAGTTCGTGGAGCTCAACGCCTGCAACGGAGGCTGCGTAGGCGGCGTTCTGACTGTGGAGAATCCCTATGTGGCTGAAGTCAAGCTGAAACATCTGCGCAAATACATGCCTGTGGCCCGCAGCCATATGGATATGGAGGAGACCGTGGAAGAGATGGTGCCCTGGACTACCGGAGTGGAGTACGAGCCGGTGTACAGCCTGGGCGGGAATATGATGGAGAGCTTTATGCGCTTAAACCAGGTGGAGGAGCTGTGCAAGAAGCTGCCCGGCCTGGACTGCGGCTCCTGCGGGGCGCCCTCCTGCAAGGCTCTGGCAGAGGACATCGTACGGGGGGAGGCTACGGAGACGGACTGTGTGTATTATCTCCGCGAGAATCTTCACAAGCTGTCCGAGGAGGTGTCCATTCTGGCCGGGGATCTCCATGCGGGCAATACGGCAGGCCAGGAGACCATGCGGATCCTGAAAGAATATATCCAGAGGATTTCTTCAGAGATGGCAAAGCTGGATATGAGAGAGTAGAGGCAGCAGCCCGGACGGGCGGGAAGGAGGAACTATGACAATACAGGAGCTGATTGACAGTAATATGTTTCAGGTAGTGAATGTGGGGGAGGAGACAGAGCGGGCCATCACGACCCCGTTCTGCTGCGACCTTTTAAGCATTGCCATGGGTCGGGCGCCGGCAGGCTGCGCCTGGGTGACGGTTATGGGCAATATGAATACCCTTGCGGTAGCGACTCTGGCGGAGGCGGCATGTATCATCATGGCAGAGGGGACTGCCCTGGATGAAGTAGCCATGAAGAAGGCCAGGGATCAGGAGATCACTGTGCTGGCTACAGAGCTGCCGGTCTTTGATGCGGCACTGAAAGTGTACCAGGGGCTTCATGGTTAATCTCACCTATGATCTCCACATCCATTCCTGCCTTTCCCCATGCGGGGATGACGATATGACCCCGGGCAATATCGTGGGCATGGCTGCGATCAAGGGACTGGATGTGATCGCGGTCACAGACCACAATTCCTGCAAAAACTGTCCGGTGGTGATGAAGCTGGCAGAGGCTTACGGGGTCCTGGCCATTCCGGGTATGGAGATCAATACCTCCGAGGAGGTTCACGCGGTCTGTCTTTTTCCGGGACTTGAGGAGGCCCTGGCCTTTGATGCTTATGTCTATGACCGTCTTATGAAATTTCCCAACAAGGAGGCTGTTTTCGGAAAACAGCAGATCTGCAATGAGGACGATGAGGTCATAGGCACAGAACCGAATCTTCTGATCAACAGCGTGGATATCTCCTTTGACCGGCTCTGGGACCTGGTGCGCTCCTTCAAAGGTGTCATGTTCCCGGCCCATGTGGAGAAATCCGCCAACAGCCTTATTGCCAACTTAGGCTTCATCCCTCCGGACAGCAGGTTTAAGACAGCAGAGCTGAAGGATCTGAAAAAGCTTCACCAGGTCAGGAAACAGAACCCCTATCTGGAAGGCTGCCGGATCATCAGCAATTCCGATGCCCATTATTTAGAGCACATTAACGAGCCTCATCTGACCCTTCCGGTGGGAGAGAAGAGTATACGGGGAGTGCTGGAGACGCTGCTTGGCAATGGATGATAAAATCACCGAACAAATGTTTGCAAAAATACGCCCAGTGTGGTAGAATGAAACTGCTTTTGAAACAACTTAATCCTGATAACGAAATACAGAGAGGGTTTTACCATGTCAAAGCAGTTTATCAAGATACGTGGCGCCAATGAGCACAACCTGAAGGATATCTCCGTGGATATCCCCCGGAACCAGCTGGTAGTGCTTACAGGCTTAAGTGGTTCAGGGAAGTCTTCCCTGGCTTTTGATACGATCTATGCAGAAGGGCAGCGGCGGTATATGGAGTCGCTGTCTTCCTATGCACGCCAGTTCCTGGGACAGATGGAGAAGCCGGATGTGGAGAGCATTGAGGGATTATCCCCGGCCATCTCCATTGACCAGAAGTCAACCAACCGGAATCCCCGTTCCACTGTGGGGACGGTGACGGAGATCTATGACTATATGCGTCTTCTCTATGCCAGGATCGGCATTCCCCATTGCCCCAGGTGCGGGCTGGAGATCCGCAGGCAGACCATCGACCAGATGGTGGACCAGATTGCGGCCCTGCCGGACCGGACCAGACTCCAGCTGCTGGCGCCGGTGGTCCGGGGGCGCAAGGGTGAGCATGTAAAGCTTCTGGAGCAGGCGAAGCGCAGCGGCTTCGTCCGGGTACGGGTGGACGGCAATCTGTATGAGCTGACCGAGGAGATCCGTTTAGAGAAGAATATCAAGCATAACATCGAGATCGTGGTAGACCGTCTGGTAGTCAGGGAGGGCATTGAGAAGCGTCTGACCGACTCCATCGAGACAGTGATGAAGCTTTCCGACGGTCTGATGATCGTGGATCTGGTGGATGGCGGCGAGCCTATGAATTTCAGCATGAGCTTCTCTTGTCCCGACTGCGGCATCAGCATCGAGGAGGTGGAACCCAGAAGCTTCTCCTTCAACAATCCCTTTGGCGCATGTCCTGACTGCTTCGGCCTGGGGTACAAGATGGAGTTTGACGAGGATCTGATGATCCCGGACAAGTCCCTGAGTATTTCCCAGGGTGCCATTGCAGTCATGGGCTGGCAGTCCTGCGCAGACAAGGGAAGCTTCACCAACGCCATTCTCACGGCCCTGACCAGGGAGTACGGATTCAGTCTGGACACCCCCTTTGAGGAGTATCCCAAGGCTGTTCATGACGTACTGATGCACGGGACAGACGGACGGGTTCTGAAGGTCCATTATAAGGGACAGAGGGGCGAAGGTGTCTATGATGTGGCTTTTGAGGGACTGATCCGGAATGTGGAGCGCCGCTATAAGGAGACTTTTTCCGAGACCTCCAAGGCAGAGTATGAGACCTTCATGCGGATCACCCCCTGCAAAGCCTGCCGTGGCCAGAGGCTGAAGGCCAGCTCACTGGCAGTGACTGTGGGTGGGAAGAATATCTATGAGGTCACCGAGTTTTCCATTGAAAGCTGCCGCCGTTTCCTGGAGGAGCTGAACCTGACCCAGACCCAGGAGATGATCGGAGCCCAGATTCTTAAGGAGATCCGCACCAGACTGGATTTTCTTCTCAATGTGGGACTGGAGTATCTGTCCTTATCCCGGGCAGCAGGTACCTTGTCCGGCGGAGAGGCCCAGCGGGTCCGGCTGGCTACACAGATCGGCTCCGGTCTGGTAGGCGTGGCTTATATCCTGGATGAGCCCAGTATCGGCCTGCACCAGCGGGACAATGACAAGCTTCTGGGAACCCTGACACACCTGCGGGATCTGGGCAATACCGTGATTGTGGTAGAGCATGATGAGGATACCATGCGGGCCGCAGACTATGTGGTGGATATCGGCCCCGGAGCAGGGGAGCACGGAGGCAGGGTGATCGCCACCGGCACGGCCCGGGAGATCATGGCCTGTCCCGAGTCCATTACCGGAGCGTATTTAAGCGGCCGGATGAAGATACCGGTTCCCCAGAAGCGCCGCAAGCCCGCAGGATGGCTGATCGTGCGGGGGGCAGCCGAGAACAATCTGAAGAATATTGACGTGTCCTTTCCTCTGGGAGTCCTGACCTGCGTCACCGGCGTGTCCGGTTCCGGGAAGAGCTCCCTGGTCAATGAGATCCTCAACAAGGCCCTGTCTCGCAGGCTGAACCGGGCAAGAGTCATCCCCGGCAAGTTCAAAAAGCTGGAGGGAGTGGAGCAGCTGGACAAGGTCATTAACATCGACCAGTCGCCTATTGGCCGGACGCCCAGGTCCAATCCGGCTACCTATACGGGAGTATTTGACATGATCCGCAATCTCTTTGCCTCCACCAGCGATGCCAAGGCCAAGGGCTACAACAAGGGCCGGTTCAGCTTCAATGTCAAGGGGGGACGCTGTGAGGCCTGCAGCGGCGACGGGATCATCAAGATCGAGATGCATTTCCTGCCGGATGTGTACGTGCCCTGTGAGGTTTGCGGTGGCAGGCGTTACAACCGGGAGACCCTGGAGGTCAAGTATAAGGGCAAGAGCATATACGATGTGCTGAGCATGACCGTGGAGGAAGCCTTAAGTTTCTTTGAGAATATCCCGTCCATCCACCGGAAGATCCAGACCCTCAATGATGTGGGACTGTCCTACATCCGTCTGGGGCAGCCTTCCACAGAGCTGTCCGGAGGCGAGGCCCAGCGGATCAAGCTGGCTACAGAGCTGAGCCGCAGGGGGACGGGCAAGACCATCTATATCCTGGATGAGCCTACTACGGGACTGCATTTTGCCGATGTCCATAAGCTTGTGGAGATCCTGCACCGTCTGGCCGAGGGGGGCAATACAGTGGTGGTGATCGAGCACAATCTGGACGTGATCAAGACGGCAGATTATATCATCGATATCGGACCCGAGGGGGGAGACAAGGGCGGGACGGTCATTGCCAGGGGAACCCCGGAGGAGGTGGCCGCCAGCCCGGTGTCCTACACAGGGATGTATGTGAAGAAGTATCTGGAACCCCAGGTGTCACCGGAACAGGTGTCCGGGGAATGATATACCAGTCTCCCGGCCAACGGTAACCAGGCCGTAACAGTTCAGACGGGCCGTCTTCCTGCCCCCGGAAAACGTCAGGGACAAAAAGCCGCGGGTGTGAACTGTTACACCAGGTAATCGTTACTGTTTGTCTGGCTGTGCCAGACAAGAAGCCATGGGTGTCTGCCGCAAAAACGAAAAAAATTGTAGCATCCTTAACAAAGATTTGCTATACTGTTACTATAGAACAGAAAAATAGTTACAGTTCACGGGGCGGGGAAAACTGGACAAAAACAAGCGTCAAGCTCGCTTGTAAGACTGTTTTTGTCCAGTTTTCCACATCGGGCGGACGCCCGATGCTTCTTGTCTGGCGTAGCCGGACAAGAAGATGCCCCTGTGAATAGTAACGAAAAATAGACAGACGCCAGGAATTGGCAGGGGGGATGCGTATGAGAAAGATACTGACCAGTGATGAGATTTACGAGGATTTAAGCGATAAGATTATTGAGCTGAAATATATGCCGGGGGACAAGATCAGTGAGAATGATCTCAGCGCCCAGTACAATGTGTCACGGCATGTGGTCCGTTCGGCGATCACCAGGCTGAAGGACCGGAGGCTGGTGGAGGTGTATCCCCAGCGGGGCACCTTCGTCAGCCTGATGGACATGAAGTACATTGAGACGGTTCTTTATGTGCGGGAGGCGGTGGAGCATGAGGCAGCCAGCCGCCTGTATAAGCTGACAGATTCCCGGCTGGAGGAGCTTGTCAGACAGCTGCGGGAGAATCTGGTGCGCCAGTTGATGGCGATCCGGGACGGGGTGGCCATGAAGGAGTTCTATGACATTGATACAGGATTTCACAGACTGTTTATGGATGCTGCCGGACACGCGGATGCCATCAATCTGGTCTCCGAGCATTTTGTCCATGTGAAGCGCTGGAGGAATTTTGAGATCCGCAGTACAGAGCATCTTATGGAATTGTACAAGGAGCATCTGGATATTGCAGACCTGATTGAGAAGAAGGACTGGAAGGGAGTCAATGAAGCTCTTCACAATCATCTGAATACAGTGGAGCGTCACAAGCATCTCTTCACGGACATCAGCCCGGAGTATTTCATTGTACGGTAATGTGCAGGGCTGCTGCGGCTGGTCAGGCCAATGGATTGTGAAAATATTTTCAGGCTTTCCGGGGGGTTATAGCCTTGAAAATATAAATATTTTTGGCAGAATCACCAAAAAACTTTGTCGAATGTGCACATTTATAAAAAAAACATAAAGTTTCTATTTACATCTGGACGAAACATTGTTAAAATAGTGCTGTAGTCAAGAAAGCTTGCTGGAAAATTGGCAAGCTGATTTCTAATGTTTTCTTGTCTACTAGTATTCTAGTAGTCTTGTAGCGCATTACTTGGCAAAGATTTATCAATAAGATTAAGGGGTTCAGCTATGTATACATTGGGAATCGATATTGGATCAACAACTTCAAAGGCCGTGATTCTGAAAAATGGGCATGAGATCATGGCCTCTTCTATTGTGATTGCTACAGTAGGAACTGACGGGGTATCCCGGGCTATTGAGGATGTGCTGGAGCAGAGCAGTCTTGAGCAAAAAGAGGTGTCCTGCATTGTGGCCACCGGATATGGCCGCCAGACCTACGAGGGGGCGGATTACCAGGTGAGTGAGCTTACCTGCCATGCCCTGGGTGTCCATCATATATGCCCGGAGGCCAGAACCGTCATTGACATCGGAGGCCAGGATGCCAAAGTCCTTTCCCTCAGTGACCAGGGCCGCATGGTGAATTTTGTCATGAATGACAAGTGTGCCGCGGGAACAGGCCGCTTCCTGGATGTTATGGCCAATATCCTGAAGCTGGATATCTCCCAGCTGGAGGTGGAGGCGGCGAAAGCTGAAAAGCCGGCCAGCATTTCCAGTACCTGCACGGTGTTCGCAGAGTCCGAGGTGATCTCCCAGCTGGCGGCAGGTACCCGGATCCCGGATCTGGTGGCAGGAATCTGCCAGTCCGTGGCTACCAGGGTGGCATCCCTGGCCCGGAGAGTGGGGATTAAGGAGCAGGTGTGCATGAGCGGCGGTGTGGCGCGCAATGCCGGTGTCAGGAACGCCATGGCAAAGGAGCTGGGAGTTGAGATCGTATATGACCCCATGGCCCAGCTTATGGGAGCTCTGGGAGCTGCCTTGTATGCATTTGACAAGGTTCAGCAGAAGTAAAACTGTTATCAGCAGTTTCGAAGATTTCCCATGTGAGGAAAGACAGGTCCGTTTTCTGCCGGAGGATGCTGGTACTGCATTGGATCTCCAGGGCAGGATACGTATCTATACAGCTGCAAAGCCGCCGCCTTGTGGCAGGCAGCGATGTGGAGCATGAACTTTCCGGAGCTTTTCCGGAAGTGTATTAAATAAAAAAGGAGGTTTTTCATTATGGCGGAAGAAGTTAAGAAAAGCAGGCCGGCGCCGGATCCCAACTCAGCGAAATACAAGCTGGGCCAGATTGCTGCCAAGGCTTACAGCGACGCCATGGAAGCGAAAAAGCGCGGCGAGAAGATCGGCTGGTGCGCCAGTAACTTCCCGGTAGAGATCCCGGAGACCCTGGGACTGTACGTCTGTTATCCGGAGAACCAGGCAGCAGGTATCGCTGCAAGAGGCGGCGGAGAGCGGATGTGCAATGTCAGTGAGGGGGAAGGCTATTCCAATGATATCTGCGCGTACGCCAGGATATCTCTTGCCTACGCAAAGCTGAAAGAAGCTCCGGAGCAGGATATGCCCCAGCCGGATTTCCTGCTTTGCTGCAATAATATCTGCAACTGCATGATCAAATGGTATGAGAATCTGGCTAAGGAGCTGGATATCCCCATGATCATGATCGATATTCCTTTCAACCCGGATTATGAAGTATCTGATGCAGAGACCGAGTACATAAAGGCACAGTTTCTGGATGCCATCCACCAGCTGGAGGAGATCACAGGCAAGAAGTGGACCGAGGAGCGGTTCCAGGAGGTTATGGAGTCCTCAGGACGTGCCAGCCGCATGTGGATCGAGGCAACCTCCCAGGCCAAGTACGTTCCCTCGCCCTTCAACGGTTTTGATCTTCTCAACCATATGGCAGTCATGGTAACCGCCAGAGGCAAGAAGGAAGCCGGCGACGCCATGGAGACTCTGCTGAAGGAATACAAGGAGAATCATGAAAAGGGTGTTTCCACCTTCCGGGCGGAGGAGAAATACCGCATTATGTTTGAGGGTATTGCCTGCTGGCCATGGCTGCGTGTCACTTCCACTGGCTTAAAGAGCAGGGGAATCAATATGGTAACTACCATCTATGCCGATGCCTTTGGATTCATCTATGATGATTTTGACGGAATGTGCCGCGCCTATGCGGATGTGCCCAACTGCATGAATCTGGAGAAATCCAGGGACAAGCGTATCCGTCTTTGCAAGGACAACCACGTGGAAGGACTTCTGGTTCACACTAACCGTTCCTGCAAGCTCTGGTCCGGCTTTATGCCTGAGATGAGCCGTCAGATCGGTGAGGCCTGCGGGATTCCGGTAACTTCCTTTGACGGCGACCAGGCTGACCCCAGGAACTTCTCTGAGGCACAGTACGACACGCGCGTGCAGGGTCTGATGGAGATTATGGAAGCCAATAAAGGAGGGAACACCCAGGGGTATACCACGATGTCCGGAGAACATGGACAAGAAGGAGGTAAATAAGATGGCAGTGAATGAATTATTGGCACAGCTTCACGAAGTGGCTTCATCTCCCAGAAAGCAGCTGGACAAATATCTGGCTCAGGGGAAGAAGGTTGTGGCAGTGGCTCCGGTCTATACTCCCCAGGAGATCATCCATTCCATGGGCCTGGTGCCCATGGGGGTATGGGGCGCTGATATGGAGATCAATGAGGCGAAGAAATACTATCCCGCATTTATCTGCTCCATCATGCAGACCATTCTGGAGCTGGGGATCAAGGGAGAGTATGACGGGGTTTCCGCCATCGTCATCCCATCTCTGTGCGACTCCTTAAAAACCCTGGGGCAGAACTGGAAGTACGCAGTGAAGGGGATCCCCTTTGTGCCTATGACTTATCCCCAGAACCGCAAGCCGGCATATGGCATCAAGTTCACCAGGGCAGGCTATGCACGTGTGATCTCTGATCTGACGGTGGCTACGGGAGCCCAGTTCTCCGAGCCGGCTCTGGCTGAGTCCATCAGGGTCTACAATACCCACAACGCAGTGATGCGTGAGTTCGCCGAGATTGCCGCCGAGGCAGATATCACCGCGGCCCAGAGAAGCGACGTGTTCAAGAGTGCATGGTTCATGCTGCCCGAGGAGCACACCGCCATCGTCAGCAGGCTCAATGAGGAGCTTAAGGCAGGTCCGAAGGCTGAGGGCAAGGTACGTGTCCTGGTAAGCGGTATCCTGGCAGATTCACCCGGTCTTCTGAAGGTTCTGGATGACAATGGCATCAAGGTGGTATTTGACGATGTGGCCCATGAGTCCAGACAGTACCGCACAGATGTTCCGGACATGGAGAATCCGGTGGACGCCCTGGCCCAGAAGTTTGCAGATATGGACAACTGCACACTGCTGTATGACCGTGACAAGAAGCGTGTGGATTACATCATGGAGCAGGCGAAGAAACATAACGCCCAGGGTGTGATCGTCCTGATGACCAAGTTCTGTGATCCGGAAGAATTTGATTATGTTCCCATCAAGAGAGCCTGCGAAGCAGCAGGTCTGATGAACCTGAATATCGAGGTGGACCGTCAGATGGTCAATTACGAGCAGGCCAATACCATGATTCAGGCATTTAAAGAAATGTTCTAGAGACAAGGGAATGGCTGGAGTATATTTCCCGGACGCTTTCAGAAAAAAAGAAGGCGTCCTGGCGGGAATAATCAAATGAGCTCCGGCAGGAAAGGAAGGTTAAGGTATGGGTATTTTTCTGATACTGCTTAGTATCGCATTAGTTGTTGTGCTGGTGTTCCGAGGCGTGCCGGTCTTTTACTCGGCAGTGATTGCTTCTCTGTTCTGTCTGCTGACAGCTGCCCTGTTCACCGGTGCCGGTGTCGATGTGGGCATATCTAACTATATTGTCAACGGTATGACCGGCATGGAAACTTCTTACGTAAAAGGACTTGGCAACTATTTTACAAACAACTTCTGCATCTTCGTCCTGGGCGCTATCTTCGGAAAGCTGTTTGACGATTCCGGCGCCGCAGACGCGATTGCAGAGGCGATTGTAGCCAGACTGGGAGCCAAGGCTGTTATTCCGGCGATTCTGCTGGTGGGCGCGGTGCTGACCTATGGCGGCGTGTCCGTATTCGTAGCATTTTTCGCCATGTATCCGCTGATGCTGTCCTTGTTCAAGGAGGCAGATATTCCGAGACGTCTGCTCCCTCTGTACTACTTTGCCGGCGCAGGTACCTTTACGGGATGGATCCCAGGTTCGCCCCAGGCCCACAATCTGCTGCCGTCTACGGCCCTGGGTGTGAGCCCGACCGCATGGCTGGTTCCGGGTATCATCTTCGGAATCTTTGAGGTCGTGATTGTCACGGCATTTGTATACTGGTACACAAACCGCTGTAAGAAGAACGGTGAGCATTATGAGCTGACAGCGGCAGATGAAAAGGTGGTGGCCCAGAGGGCTGCAAAGGACACGTCCAAGCGTCCCACCTGGATTGTTGCTATTATTCCCATGGTTATTCTGATTGTTGTGCTGAACGTGGTGAAGCTTCCTGTACCCGTTGCCCTGCTGGTTGGGATTCTGGTGGCCCTTGTCTGCTTCTTCCCAAGCTTTGACCTGGGCAAGTTCTGGTCCATGATGACGGACGGAGCCATGGGCGGTGTCTCTTCTCTGTTCAATACGGCAGCCATTGTGGGATTCGGATCTGTGGTGCAGGCGGTTCCTGCCTATGCTACGCTGTGCGGAATGCTGGTAAATTCTGTGAGCAACCCCATTGTGGCGTCGGTTGTGACGGTTGGAGGTCTGGCAGGTGTCACCGGTTCCGGTACGGGAGGAATCGGTCTGGCAATGCCGGTTGTGATCGAGAACTTCATCGGTGATCTGGCCGCCAACGTGAATCATGTAAACCTTGCGGCTCTGTCGCGTTGTACGTCCATCGCGGCCTTGACGCTGGATTCCCTGCCTCATTGCGGTCTGGTGGTAACCGTAATCAGCTACACAGGCAATAACCACAAGAGTTCTTATCTGCCCATGGCCGTCGTAAATGTGGTTGCGCCGGTTATCACGGTTGCACTGATGCTGCTGTTCATCGTTGTTACCGGGCAGACCTATCTCGTTTAACATATGGATTCGGCCGCAGGTTACCCGACAGGGAGAGAATGCCAAAGATCTGTTTCTGTCGGCATAACCGCGGAGTATCATAACGTACACTGGACCAGGGATGCCCGTAAGGGTATCCCCCGTCCGGTTTTCTGTGGCCGGGACCGCGGATTCCGGACCATGGACGCTTACCTGAAAAATCAAGGGGAAAACGTTTAAATTCTATATATTATGGAGGAAATAAAATGGCAAAAGCATTAGACGGAATTAAAGTAGTACAGCTGGCAAACTTCGTAGCAGCAGCGGCAACCGGAAGATATCTGGCTGACCATGGTGCAGACGTAATCATCGTAGAGGCAGCCAAGGGTGATCCGCTGCGCTACACCGGTGTCCAGGAAGGACGTCCCCAGGATATGAAGGAGAACACCACCTGGGAATACTTAAACGGAAATAAGCGCTGTATCTCCCTGAATACCAAGACTCCGGAAGGCATGGAAGCTTTGATGAAGCTTCTGGAGGATGCAGAT
The DNA here is from genome assembly GCA_910577655.1 of uncultured Lachnospiraceae bacterium. Lineage (GTDB taxonomy): Bacteria > Bacillota > Clostridia > Lachnospirales > Lachnospiraceae > Brotaphodocola. The sequence continues at coordinate 18,770 of CAJTOW010000016.1, forward strand.
GTGCTGGTCACCAACTGGAGACTGGGCGCCCTGCAGAGAGCCGGTCTGGACTATGAGACCCTGAAGGTGAAATTCCCCAAACTGATCTATGCCATGATCCTGGGCTACGGCGCTACCGGCCCGGATAAGGATCTTCCCGGCTATGACTTCACCGCATTCTTCGGAAGAGGCGGATATACGGAGAATCTCCGCCGCCGCGGCGGACAGCCCATCACCATGCTGCCGGGTCTTGGAGACAACAATGTGGGCCTGATGCTGGCTCTGGGTATTGTTACGGCTCTGGTGAAGCGCAAAGAGACCGGCGTGGGTGATTTCGTAAGCTCCAGCCTCTATGAGACCGCGATCTTCAACCACTCCATCATGCTTCTGGCTGCCCAGTACGACGGCGCCGCAAGAGAGTATCCGATTTCCATCTATGACAACAAGAATCCGCTTAACGGTTCCTATATCTCCAGCGACGACCGTATCATCCAGTGTGCAATGCCGGATTACAATCCCCGGTTTGAGCACTTCTGCGAGGTGATCGGACGCAAGGACATGATAGAGTGCGGCAAGTACTGGCCCCAGGCAGATATGGTTGAGAAGGGCAATCTGGTGGAGTGTATAGATGAGATCACCAAAACCTTTGCCCAGAAGACCTGCGAAGAGTGGAAGGAAATACTCCGTGAGGGCGATATTCCCTTCAGCGTGGCTTATAAGTGGACGGAGATCCTGGATGATCCCCAGGCCAACGCAGTGGGCGCCTTCTATGACGTGACCTGCCCCAACGGCGAGGTCCGCAAGATCACCCACACACCGGTCCGCATCACCAGCGAAGGTGAGCTGGACGGCCGTGTAGCCCCCCTGATCGGTGAGCAGGGCGTAGAGATCATGAAGGAGATCGGCTACAGCGACGAGAAGATCAATGAGATGCTGGCAAGCGGCGCTCTGTATGTCTGGAAGGAAGAGAACTGATTCTTGCCCTACCGCCAGGACATGGCGGCGGAATGGAGAGAAACTATGACACTGAAACATGTATTGCTGGAAAAAGAGGATGGGATCGCGGTTATCCGCTTCCACAGACCAGAGGCCCTCAATGCCCTTAACAGCCAGGTTCTGGAGGATATTGCCGCGGCTGTAGAGAATGTGGCTGCCGACGAAGGTGTCCGGGTGGTGATCTTTACCGGGGAAGGCAAGTCCTTTATCTCCGGCGCGGATATCCATGAGATGGACAACAAGACCGGTCTGGGGATTATCGATTACTCCAGAAAGGGCGCTGCCCTTTTCCGCAGGATCGAGACCATGACCAAGCCCACCATCGCGGCGGTCAATGGCTATGCTTTCGGAGGTGGCTTTGAGTTTGTGCTCTGTACGGATATCAGGATCGCCCATGAGAAAGCTTCCTTCCGTCTGCCGGAGGTGAGCCTGGGGATCGTCCCGGGTTTCAATGGCACCCAGCGTCTGCCCAAGTGTATCGGCATGCCCAGGGCCAAGGAGCTGATCTTCACCGGGCGCCGTATCTTCGCCAGGGAGGCTTATGATATGGGAATCCTCAATAGGGTTACGTCTCCGGAGAGCTTCTGGGAGGAAGTGATGGCAGAGGCGAATCTGATCGCTGACAATTCGGCAAGCGCCATTTCCCTGGTGAAGGCCGCTATGACAGCTGGAGAGGATGTAAGCATTGATGTGGGCAAGGATATCGAGCTGGGCTATATGACCGCCTGCTTCGGGACACCAGATCAGATCGAGGGCTTTAATTCCTTTAAGGAGAAACGGAAAGCTGTATTCCGCAACATTTGTGTTTGAGAAGGAATGTATGACAGCCGCGGGCAGGAAGGAGAGGGACGGCATGGCTGGATGGTATTTGGAAGATTTTGAGATAGGAACCACTTATAAGAGTATTGCAAGAACCATAACCGAGTGTGACGTGGTGAATTTCGCCGGATTGTCCGGGGATTTCAATCCGCTCCACATGGATGATGAATATGGCAGGAATGTGAGCATCTTCAAGAAGCGGGTGGCTCATGGGATGCTGGGACCGGTGCTGATGACCGGTATGAGCAACCAGACCGGAATGTTCGAGGGCACCACCATCGCGTTTCTGGATCTGTCCATCAAGTATCCGGCTCCTTTGGAGATCGGCGACACGGTTCACCTGGAGATGACGCCCACCGAGGCACGCCATACCAGCAAGCCAGGAAGAGGGATCCTGAAGCTGGATGCCAATCTGGTGAACCAGGAGGGCAAGGTCATCACAGAGTGCAAATGGACCCTGATGCAGATGGCCAGAGAGTAGAGGGATATAAAGGCGCCGGAGACATTTTCCCGATATTATATCGGAGAGCGCAATGTGTTTTCGGTATGTGGTCAGGGCAGAGAGGTTCTGCCCTGATTCACTATCTGCATGACGGCAGGTGCCCATAGGGAAAGCATCTGTCAGGAGAAAATGACAGTTTTGACAGGTTTTTATCCGGAGAAAAGACAGAAAAGTTGGAAAGTGAGGGGAAGTGTATGAGCATGTTTATCAATTTCCCGGAAATGCACGCCAAGGTGCAGGGAATGGAAGAGGTACCGCTCCCGGAAATGGTGACGATCCGTGAGAGCTATGACACCCAGAGGATCGAAAATGTACGGGAGCATCTGATAGCGCAGCTGAACCAGCTGCCGGATCATGAAAGCTACAAAGGAAAAAGCATCTGCATCACCGTGGGAAGCCGTGGGATCCCGGAGCTGGATACCATGGTGCGGACTATGTGCGACGTGCTGAAAGAATGGGGGGCAGAGCCTTTTATCATCCCAGCCATGGGAAGCCATGGAGGCGGTGTCGCAGAGGGCCAGCTGGAGATGATCGCAGGCTACAATATAACTGAGGAAACCATGGGCGTACCAATCCGGGCCAGTATGGAAGTAGTGCAGTATGGGGAGTTCCAGGGGATTCCGCTGTACTGTGACAAATATGCATACGAATCCGACGGTATCGTCATTTTCAATAAAGTAAAACCCCACACGGATTTCAGGGGCCCCCACGAGAGCGGCCTTCTGAAGATGATCGCCATCGGGATCGCCAAGCACAAAGGGGCAGCCATGTTCCACAGCTTTGGCTTTGAGCGTTTTGCAGAGCTGATCCCGCCTGTGGGAAAGATCTTTCTGGAGAAATGCCCGGTGGCCTTTGGCGTGGGCGTGGTACAGAATGCTTACGACGACATCTGCAATATTGACGTCTGCACCGGAGACGGCATGGTGGAGATGGATGCACGGCTTCTGGAGATCGCCAAGGAAAAGATTGCCAAATTCCTGTTTAATGACATTGATCTGCTGATCATTGATGAGATCGGCAAGAATATCAGCGGCAACGGCCATGATCCCAATGTAACCGGACGGAATCTGGGCGGAACCTTCAAGGATATCCTGAATCTGGATAAGCTTTTCGTCCGTGGGATTACCCCGGAGGCCCATCACAATGGCTGCGGTCTCTCTGCCTGCGATGTGACTACCCGCGCGGTGCTCAATGATGTGGACTGGGATGTGACCTGGACCAATGGTCTGACCACGGGGATCATGACTGCCGGACAGATCCCGGTCTATGCCAATACGGATGAGGATGCGGTCCGCATGTGCCTGCGGAGTCTTCACAATGTGGACTTGAACAAGGCCCGTGTGGTACATATCAAGAATACACTGGCCATGAGCACCATCGAGGTGTCCAAAGCACTTTATGAGTCCATCAGGGATCTGCCGGGGATCAGCTATGTCAGCGGCCCGGTGCCTATGAGGTTCCATGAGGACGGGAGTCTGGTGGAGACCCGGTGGCCGGAGGGGTGACAGGAGTTACTGTAAAAGGAAAAGGGGCAGTTTATATGGAGTTGATTAGTAAGACCATAGGGATGTGTCTGGCGGACCGGGTGGAGAAGACCCCGGACAGCACCGCGATCGAGACAGAGCGGAGAAATTATTCCTGGCGGGAGCTGGACAGGGTTTCGGACTGTATGGCAGTCCGTATGCATAACCTGGGCATCCAAAAGGGTACCCACGTGGGAATCTGGGGAACCAATACCACCAACTGGGTGATCACCTTTCTGGCGCTGGAGAAGCTGGGAGCAGTTCCGGCCCTTCTTAATACCTGCTACTGCGAGAAGGAGCTGGAGGATATCATCGACTATGCGGATATCCAGTATGTATTCTATGGGCAGGGCTATAAGAAGGTGACCTACAAAGAGATCGTGGAGGTTCTGGAGGAAAGACTCCGGGGGCGGGTTCATGCCTGGATCGCCATGAAGCTGGAGGGGGAGGAAGGCGGTTGGCTGACTGAGGAGACCTTTACCCGGGAGGAGCGGTCCGAGGCTTCCATGAGGGCCCTGGCAGGCTGGAAGGCCCAGGTGGAGCCATCGGATCTGGCAGCCATGCTTTTCACATCCGGGACTACCTCACGGCCCAAGGGGGTCATGCTGAGCCACTACAACCTGGTCAACAGCTCCCTGGAGACCTGCGAGCATATGCAGTGGGGGGAGGGGGACAAGATGCTGATCGCTGTGCCCATGTTCCACTGCTTCGGTATCACATCCAGCCTTCTTTCCAGCATCCACAGAGGCTTTGTGATGCATCTGATCGAGTATTACAAGTCCCTGACTGTGCTGGAAACGGTCCAGAGGTTCCGGTGTACACTGCTCAACGGTGTGCCGTCCATGTTCCTGGCCCTGATCCGGAACCGGGATTTTGCAAAGTATGATCTTGGCTCTCTGCGGCGGGGGATCATCGCAGGTTCTTCCATCAGTGTGGGAGAATACATGCAGATCCGTCAGGAGATTCCCAGCCTGAAGCTGCATTCCTCTTACGGGCAGACCGAGACATCCCCCTGCGTCAGTATCGGGGATGTGGAGGATACGGACGAGGAGAATGCAAGAGCCGCAGGCAGGGTGGTGGAGAACTGCCAGGTCAGGATTGTGGATATCCGGGATGGGAACGTGCTTCCCACTGGCACGCCAGGAGAGATCCAGGTGAAGGGCTACAATGTCATGCAGGGCTATTACAACATGCCGGAGGCTACCGCGGCCACGATCCGTCCTGACGGCTGGCTTCATACAGGAGACCTGGGGTACCTGGATGAGCGGAATTTCCTCTATGTGACCGGACGTTTAAAGGAGATCATCATCCGGGGCGGGGAGAATATCTCTCCGGGGGAGATTGAGAATGCCATTAAGGAGTTTCCGGCCGTCGGGAATGTCAAGGTCATCGGTGTACCTGCGGAGGTGCTCCAGGAACAGATCGCGGCCTGCATCACCCTGAAGGAAGGGAAGGAATTTTCAGAAGAAGGGCTGCTGGAATTTCTGAAGGATAAGGTGGCTTACTACAAGCTGCCGGAATATGTGCTGGTCTTTGACGAGCTTCCCATGAATGCCAGCGGCAAGATCCTCCTGTCTGAGCTGAAAGCCCAGGCGGTGCCACGGGTAGATGAGATACGCAGAGAGCGGGGATAGCGGATGATGGCTGTCGGGGAATGAATACAGGGAAGTACCGGATATATAGAAAGCAGGGAAGTCTGACCGGATGGGTCAGACTTTCCTGCTTTCAAACACGCGCTACTGCATCAGCCTGCTGGCAATACCGGGAATCTCCCCCAGTTCCTTCATCCGGTAATCGGCCAGAGACTGGTCAAAGTTAAACCTGTCGTCTATCAGGGCGGCGATCTTCATACCTGCCCGTGAAGCGGCTGTCACACCGAAGGTGGAATCCTCGATGACCAGGCACTGGGACTCTGAAAGGCCCAGATGGCTGGCGGTATAGTGGTAGATCTCCGGGTCAGGTTTGCTGCGCTTGAACTGGGCGCCGCTGACTACCAGCTCAAAGAAGGAATCAATCTGGTTCTCCCGCAGAACCCGCTCCACCAGATCCAGCTGGGTAGAAGAGGCTACGGCCAGACGAAGCCCTATGGATTTAAGTTCCCTGAGGATTCCGGGAACCTCCCTGCGGAAGATGGACCGGTAGTCCATCTCTTTGAAAATATCTTTGCTGGAGCGGTATTCGTCCCGCAGCTCCTGCCAGGTCTGCCCGTTGTTGACAGCCCGGGCCATGCAGCTCCAGGCATCCTCTCTGGAGGAGCCCACCATGCCGAACAGATCCTCCAGGCGGACCGCCGGATTCTTGGTGCGGGCAAAGTCCAGGTCTCCTTTCAGATAGACAATCTCACTGTCGATCAGAACTCCATCCATGTCGAAAATCACTGCTTTTATCATAATAGTCTCCATTCTGCCGCAAAGCGGCATCCGTTGCCGGGAAGGAACGGTTTACTTGTGTTGTCAATGTCCGGGGAGCAGGGGAAGATATAAAATCCCTGCTCCGGCGGTATGTGGCAGAGTATAGCATAAAGGAGGCGGGGATGTCAAACGGGATGGGGAAAAAACTGATCTGCACAAATGCTATTGTGTAACAGTTCAGATACCCTTTGAACTGTTACGCTATTGTTACTGTTCACGGGGGCATATGAACGGTTGTCAAATTCCTTTTTTGGAAGTATTATGGATGAAGGAACCAGAAAGAGATACTTACATTGAGAAAAGGAAAATACGATCATGGAAGATGCTTATGTATTACAGTTATCCAGTCACAAGTTCCGCGACCTTTATCTGTGCTTCTGCGGATATGCCAAATGCGAACCCCTTCATGGCTTTGGTCCGGCGGTACGTCCCAACTACCTCCTGCACCTTGTTCTGGAGGGCAGGGGCCGGTACTATGTAGGCGACCGGCAGTATGAGCTGCAGGCAGGCCAGGGTTTTCTGATCGAACCCCAGGTCCAGACCTTCTACCAGGCCGACCAGGAGGAGCCCTGGACCTATCTGTGGATCGGCTTTGCCGGTGAGAATGCCGGGGAATATCTTAAGGATCTGGGACTTAACAGCCAGCAACTGATCTTTCAGTGCAGGTATGGCGCAGAGCTGAAACAGATCATCATCGAAATGCTGCAAAGCAATACCTCCAGCAGCACCCACCAGTTCCGTCTCCAGGGACTTCTGTATTCTTTTTTCTCGATTCTGGCACGTGATATCCATATTATGCCTTCCTCCGATTCAGAGGGGGACAATATCTATATCCACCGGGCTGTGGAGTTTATTCACAACAATTATTCCAACAATATCCGGGTTACGGACATTGCCTGCTATGTCTGTATTGACCGGAGCTATCTGTATACCTTGTTCCGCAGGATTTTGAACCAGTCCCCCCAGGATTATCTCACTAATTACCGGCTTACCCGTGCGGCGGAGCTGCTGTCAGTATCAGATCTGCCGGTGGGAGGTGTGGCTTTGTCCTGCGGGTATCAGGATCCCCTGGTCTTTGGGAAGGCATTTAAGGCAAAAAAAGGACTGACCCCATCCCAGTACAGAAAGAAAAACAGGCAGGATGCCAGGGAGCATCTGGAACGGAATAAGGAAAAGCTGGGGGAGCTGTAGACGAGAGACAACATTTTGACTGGTTTTCTAAACAAATGCTTCTAATGGCTTTTGGAATTCTGAATTATAATGTACTTACAAGGAACAAAGAAGCTGCGCAGGTTCTTGCATCCGGATTAATTAAATACTTTGGAGGAAGAACTTATGGGTACAAATTATGCACAGACGCAGGAACCACAGTACAAGCATGTGTCTGCACGGGAGAAATACTGTTTTGGGATCGGGGCAATAGGAAAAGATGCCATCGTCAATCTGGTTGGCTCTTTTCTGATGATGTATTTCACAGATACCCTGTATCTGGCACCTGCATTTGTCGGCGCGCTGTTTTTTGTTGCACGGATCTGGGATGCGGTCAATGATCCGGTTATGGGAATGATCGTGGATAACACCCGTTCCAAATACGGGAAATTCCGGATCTGGCTGATCATAGGAACCTTGCTGAACTCGGTTACCTTTGTGTTCCTCTTTACAAGCTGTGGTCTGATAGGCACATCCCTATATGTGTATGTATCAATTATGTACATACTTTATGGAATGACCTACACCATCATGGACGTGCCCTACTGGTCCTGGCTGCCGAACCTGACCAACGACCCGCACGAGAGGGAGAAGGTGTCCGTAATCCCGCGTTTCTTTGCCAGTCTTGCCGGTTTTACTGTAGCAACCTTTGGCCTATATATTATCAATGGCTTTAACCGGATGGCAGGCAATGAGAATCTTTATGCAGAGCAGGGATTTACCATGTTTGCCATCGCTATAGCGGCGGTGTTCATTATCACTATTGGAATCACCGTGTGCAATGTCAAAGAGGAGTCAACCCTTAATACCGAGTCACAGAAGACAAGTCTGGGACAAGCTGTGAATGTGATCATAAAAAACGACCAGCTTCTCGCCTTTATCGGGCTGCTGCTGACCTTCAACCTGAGTACCCAGATTGCCAAGGGGTTTGCGGTATATTATTTTAAAAATGTCTGCGGCAACGAATATCTCTACTCCATCTTTGGATTTGCCATTATAGCGGAGATGATAGGACTGGCTTGTTTCCCAAGAGTTGCTAAGAATATCAGCCGCGGAAATGTATACTCTCTGGCCTGCAGTCTGGTGATGGCTGGTCTGGCAGCCCTGGGGGTAATGGGATTTGTGGCACCACAGAGCAAACTGGCGGTGATCGCCTGCTGTGGGATGTTGTTCTTTGGATCGGGTCTGTCCCTGGGGGTTACCACCTGCTGTATGGCAGATGTGATTGACTATGGGGAAGTAAAGTTCGGTGTCCGGAATGAGAGTATCACCTGCTCGGCCCAGACCTTCCTGATGAAGGCGGCTATGGCAGCAGCAGGAGGAATGACGGGTGTGGGTCTGCAGATTGTGGGCTATGACGCAAAAGCCCAGGTTCAGGCTGCCGGAACCATCACCGGTATCCGGGTTCTGATGATTCTGATTCCCATAGGTCTGGCTGTCTTTAGTTTTTTTGTCTACCATAGGTTCTATACACTGAAGGGCGAAAAGATGGCCGAGGTTACCTGCAGGATCAATGAGATCCATGCCAGGAACCAGTGACGGGCCTGTCCGTGGATGCTGGTATCTGCCGGATGAAGGAATTTGGCCGGGGCCGGAGAGCCTTGGGCGGTCATAAATCCTGCATCTGTGCAGGAACCAGGAGAAAATAATTTTCGTAACAGTTCCGATATTCCTTGAGCTGTTACTGATTTTCCAGGAGGAATATTTCATGAGTATCAAATATAATGAACAGACACACACCTTTCATCTGTTTAATGACCAGATCAGCTACATCATGACAGTTCTGCCAAACCAGCATATGGGCCAGCTGTATTTTGGCAGAAGAATCCACCATAGGGAGGATTTTTCCTATCTTCTTGAGACAGGATACCGTCCCATGACCTCCTATGTATTTGAGGGGGACAGGTCCTTCTCCCTGGAGCACATAAAGCAGGAATATGGTGTGTACGGAACCACAGATTACCGGAGTCCGGCGGTGGAGGTACTGCAGGCAGACGGGAGCCGTCTGTCAGACTTCCGCTATGAGAGCCATACCATCACGGCCGGGAAACCGAAGCTGGCTGGTCTTCCTGCCACCTATACCCAGGAGGACCATGAGGCAGAGACTCTGACCCTGCGGCTGGCAGACCCGGTTACAGGAGTTGTTCTTGAGCTTCTCTACACCTTGTTTGAGAAGGGGGGAATCCTTGCCAGAAGCGCCAGACTGTGTAACCATGGCGGTGAGGCGGTGCATCTGACCAGGGCCATGAGCCTGTGTCTGGATCTGCCGGACTGCGATTATGAATGGCTCCAGTTTTCCGGTGCATGGGCCAGGGAGCGCCACCTGAAGGTGCGCAGTCTGGAGCAGGGGATTCAGGCAGTGGAGAGCCGCCGGGGCAATTCGTCCCATGAACACAATCCATTTATTGTGCTGAAACGGCCCTGTGCAGATGAATTCCAGGGGGAGGTGATTGGCTTCAGCCTGGTTTACAGCGGGAATTTCCTGGCCCAGGCCGAGGTGGATACCCACGATATGACACGGGTGCTTTTAGGGGTAAGTCCCTGCGGTTTTGACTGGAAGCTGGATCCTGGTGAGACCTTCCAGACACCGGAGGCGGTTATGGTATACTCGGACAAGGGGCTTAACGGCATGAGCCAGACCTTCCACCGCCTATACCAGAAACGGCTGGCAAGAGGATACTGGAGAGACCGGGTCCGCCCCATTCTCATCAACAACTGGGAAGCCACCTACTTTGATTTCACCGAGGACAGGCTTGTGGAGATCGCGGCCAGGGCAAAGGAAAGCGGCGTGGAGCTGTTCGTGCTGGATGACGGCTGGTTCGGACAGAGAAGCAACGACCATGCGGGGCTGGGGGACTGGGTGGCCAACCTGGACCGTCTGGCCGGCGGAATCACCGGTCTGGCACGGCGCATAGAGGATATGGGCATGAAATTCGGGCTCTGGTTCGAGCCGGAGATGGTCAACAAGGATTCGGACCTTTACCGTGCCCATCCGGACTGGATTCTGGAGACACCGGGGCGGAGCGTCTCCCATGGGCGGAACCAGTATGTGCTGGATTTTTCCAGAAAAGAGGTGGTGGACTGTATCTATGGGATGATGGCGAAGATCCTGGAGGAGGCCAGTGTTTCCTATATCAAATGGGATATGAACCGGAGCATTACCGAGTGTTATTCCAGGGCCCTTCCGGCTGACCGGCAGGGGGAGGTGTTTCACCGTTACATTCTGGGGGTGTATGATTTGTATGAGCGTCTGACATCCCGGTTCCCCCAGGTGCTGTTTGAGTCCTGCGCAAGCGGAGGGGGCCGGTTTGACCCGGGCATTCTCTACTACGCGCCCCAGGGCTGGGCCAGTGACGATTCCGATGCTGTGGAGCGTCTCAGGATCCAGTACGGCACTTCCTACTGCTATCCGGTCAGCAGCATAGGCAGCCATGTATCCGTGGTGCCCAACCACCAGGTGTTCCGCAATACGCCGCTGAACACACGGGCAAATGTAGCCTGCTTCGGGACCTTTGGATACGAGCTGGATTTAAACCGGCTGAGCCGGAAGGAGCAGGAAGAGGTGAAGGTCCAGATTGCCTTTATGAAAGAATACCGGGCGCTTTTGCAGTTCGGATGCTTCTACCGTCTGGTAAGCCCCTTTGAGGGGAATATTACCTGCTGGATGGTGGTCAGTGAGGACCAGACCCAGGCAATCGTGGGATGGTACCGGGTCTTAAGCGGCGTGAATCTGCCCTTTGCCCGTGTCCGCCTCCAGGGGCTGAACCCTGACTTCTGTTACCAGATCCAGGAGACCGGGGCGCTGCACTATGGGGATGAGCTGATGAACCTGGGTCTGATCACCTCCGACGGTCTGTCCGGCCAGGTGGAAGGCAACGGGGAAGGATATGGAGACTTCATGTCCCGGCTTTATGTGTTGAAGCGTGCAAATGACAATGAGCAGTGACTGGGGTCCGGGAATTGAAGATAAAAGGAGGAGTGTTTTACAATGAATTCTGGCAGGCAGTCGTTTGGGAAACGTTTCATTATGATGGTCATAGGCATACTGTTCATCGGCATCTGTGTGGGGGCATTCCGGCTCAGCGCGTTCGGGGTGGATGCGTTCACCTGCATGAATCTGGGGATCAGCGGTTTCCTTCATATGTCTTTCGGTACATGGCAGCTGATCATGAATGCTTTTATTCTGGTGGTCGTGTTCTTCGGAGCCCGCTCCTGCATTGGGGCAGGGACTATTGTCAATATGATCGGGGTAGGGTATATGGCAGACCTGATCTGCTGGGTAGTCCAGGATGTGGTGTGTTTTGAGATGACTCTGCCCTGGAGGATTCTGGCCCTGCTTACCGGCAGTCTGTTTGCCGGAATGGGGGTGGCCTTCTACATGGTGGCAGAGATGGGGATCGCTCCCTATGACAGTGTGGCCATTATCATAGAGAAGGCGACCGGCGGGAAGATCCCCTTTCAGCACGCCCGGGTCTTTAGCGATGTGACAGTGGTGATTGTGGGCGTGGTCTTCTGCCTGATGGCTCATGGGGAACTGAGGCTTATCATTGGGATCGGCACGGTCTGCAATGCATTATTTAACGGACCACTGATTCAGTTTTTCAAGGTGCATCTGGCAGAGAGGGTACTGCGGGGGAGCTGAATGGAAAGGTATGGGCCTACTGGCCGGAAATGGCTGGTATGTCCATATTTTTTCATGCAGGTATGGGCACGTCCAGATAATCTGGCATAAAATAATGTAAGTAATCATTTCTGGTTTCAGGAGGGTTGCTTAATCAGCCTGCGGCTCGGCAAAGTCGTGGGCGGCATGATTTTTTTGCAGATTATAAGTATAGAGGAGTGTGGCTATATGAAAATATGTCTGGATGCTGGTCATTATGGAAAATACAACAAGAGTCCGGTGGATGCCCAGTATTATGAGTCGGACGCCATGTGGAAGCTGCATCTGATGCAGAAAAAGTACCTGGAGGAGTATGGAGCAGAGGTAGTGCTTACAAGGCAGTCCCAGGCAGATGACCGGGGGCTGTATGAACGGGGAGCGGCATCTGCAGGCTGCGGGCTGTTCGTGTCCAGCCATTCCAATGCTACGGAAAAGGAAGCCGTGGATTATCCGGTGGCCTACTGTGCTATCAACGGAAGTGCCGATGAGATCGGTCTGGCCCTGGCCCGGTGCGTGGAAGAGGTGATGGGAACCGTCCAGAATGCCCGGATCGAGCACCGGCCCGGTCAGAGGGGGGATTACTATGGGGTGGTGCGTGGAGCCACCGCGGTAGGGACGCCCGGCCTGATTCTGGAGCATTCCTTTCACACTAACCGTCTGGCCACGGTCTGGCTGCTGGATGAAAGCAACCTGGAACGGCTTGCGGAGGCGGAGGCAGGGGTCATCGCCGCCCATTTCGGCCTTAAGAAGGTGAAAAAGTCCGGCTGGGTTCATGAGGACGGTGGGGAACGGTTCTATCTGGGGGATACCGGCGATTATGTGAAGAATGCCTGGTATGAGTATGAGGCTCACTGGTACTGGTTCGACGGTGCCGGTCATATGGTCACCAACACCTGGTACCAGTATCAGGACGCCTGGTATTATCTGGGGGAGGATGGGGCCATGGTCAAGGGTCTGCTTCATGAAAGCGGAAAATGGTACTATCTGGATCAGGAGGGCCGGATGGCTACAGATCCGGTGGTGCTGACTCCGGATGCGGATGGGGCGCTGCAGTTTCCGGGACTGGCCGGATATGACAGGAAAATGTCTGTTTGAAGCAAGTATCTAATGATGGACTCTGGAATGCCGAAGGATAGATTGTAAAGTATCAATCAGCAGAAAGGAGAGACCGGAATGAACGTTAAGACAGCAGAAGGTTTGATCGGGGCCAGTGCCGGAAACAGTATGGCAGGTGTATCTTTAAGGATTGCAAAAGAGGCAGAGGCTAAAGGCGACACCGGAGCCATGGAACGGGCCATGGGATACGCTAAGGATATGAACCATCAGGCAGAGCGCTATCGCGCCCGCGCCGAGGAAGGGATGCAGGAGGAAGCCAAGGAAACCAAAGAGAAGGAAAAGCTGGAACAGGAAGCAGCCATTGAGAAGCGCAGGCAGGAGAACCGGGAGGCAAAGGCCCGTCTGGAGGAATCAGAAAAGTCCCCGGTAGATACGGTGGAAATCAGCGGGGAAGGAAAAGCGCATCTGGAAAGCAGCAGGGCAGCAGAAGCTGTACCGCCAAGTATGGATACCGCAGACTTTCCGGGAGGTTCTCCGGCATATACAAAAGCAGGGGAAATCAGTCAGGCGGCACAGCCGGTGAATATTTCTGTGTCAGTATAATATCTCTGGATCCGTTACGATGATGTCGCTGTCCAGGTTCCTGGTCAGTGACATCATCTGAGGTCCCTGCATGCCCAAAAGGAGACAAAATCCCATTTTTCTGTAAATAAGATTTAATTTTCAATCCCACTTCCAAGCCCTTATCACCTCCAATTCGATTATGTCGGAGTCATTTTCATAATATACCGTCAATTTCGAAATATTAATATATTTTTTCGATGGTTTCGAATAATAATATTTACAATATCGAAATGCCGTGTTATATTCAAATTGAAAGGTGGTATAAAACTGTGGCATAGTCTGGTTTTTGCAGGAAGGCAGGACGGTTAAAAAAGGCTGACAGAGCTAAGATTAAACAGCCATCATGCTTTTCAACGCAAATATTAAAGGGAGAATATAACATGGCACTTTCACAAGAAAAATTATATACCTCAGAAGACTATTGGAACCTTCCGGAAGATGTACGGGCAGAGCTGATTGACGGACAGTTTTATTATCAGGCTGTTCCCGGCAGGATCCACCAGACAATTTCCGGCGAACTCCACACCGTTATTAATAATTATATTAAATCCAGAAAGGGATCCTGCCGGGTATTCGCTGCCCCATTTGCTGTCAAACTTTTTGAGGACGACAATCGAACCATCGTGGAACCTGATATCAGCGTGATCTGTGACCCCGGAAAGCTGACAGACCGGGGCTGTACTGGCGCCCCTGACTGGATCATCGAAATCATCCCTCCAGGTAATCCGGGTCACGATTTTATCCACAAACTGAACCTATATGCCAAAGCCAGTGTACGGGAATACTGGATCGTAGACCCTCGTAGTCATAATATACTGGTATACTATCTTGAACAAAAAGATTTTGGAGTTAAGGTTTATACATTTCAGGACTCTATAAAGGTCAACATATATGACGATTTCTGGATTGATTTTCAGGATCTGGACTTATGATGGAAATCCAGCGGATCAGGGAGATCAGGGAGCGGACGGGATATAAAAATAAGGAATAGGAGTTGCGACGTCGCAACAGATTACGGCCCGGGAAAGTCCTGGGCCTTTTTGACTGGAGGAAACGTGACGGTCGCCCGGTTTTAGTAAAGGGAAAATGCAAAAAAGCCTGATATTCCTTGACTTTTACGTGAATCAGGGAGTACCAGGGGTTAATAAGAAAATGCGTCTGATAGGAATCGAACCTACGCACGCGGCTCCGGAGGCCACTGCTCTATCCACTGAGCTACAGACGCATCTTAGATATCATACTATACTTTTTCGAGAAATGCAAGAGGAATATTGCAATTTTAATATAATTTTGTTATAATGCACCCAATGGGTATAAATAATGTAGTCTCAGGCCCTGTGCATCATGTAAGGAGAAGGCCTGGGCACATATCAAGAAAATATTTCAGGAGGAGTGTCTAAGCATGAAGGGTAATGTAATCGTAGGACAGTCAGGAGGACCAACAGCTGTAATCAATTCCAGTCTCGCCGGTGTGTACCGGACAGCCATAGACCGTGGAGCCAAGAAGGTGTATGGAATGCTTTATGGGATCCAGGGGCTTCTGGATGAGCAGTATGTGGATCTGTCCAAGCATATCAGGAGTGATCTGGATGTGGAGATCTTGAAGCGTACTCCGTCCGCATTTCTGGGAACCTGCCGTTATAAGCTTCCGGATATCCATGAGAACCAGGAGATCTATGAGCGGATTTTTGAGATCTTAAAGCAGCTGAACATTGAGTGCTTCATCTATATCGGCGGCAATGACTCTATGGATACCATCAAGAAGCTGTCCGATTATGCGATCCTGAAGGGACATACCCAGAAGTTCGTAGGCGCTCCTAAAACCATTGACAATGATCTGGCGCTCACAGACCACACGCCGGGCTTCGGAAGTGCCGCGAAGTATATAGCGACTTCTACCAAGGAGGTCATCCGTGACGGTCTGGGCTTTTCTTACAAGAAGAAACTGGTGACCATCATTGAGATCATGGGCCGGAACGCAGGATGGCTCACAGGCGCGGCAGCACTGTCAAGAGGAGAGGACTGTGATGGACCGGATCTGATCTACCTGCCGGAGGTTCCCTTTGAGATCGAAAAGTTCATGGCCCGGGTCAGGAAGCTGCTGGAGAAAAAGGATGTAGTTGTAGTGGCTGTTTCCGAGGGTATCCGGACCAGAGAGGGCAAATATATCAGTGAGCTGGGCAGCGGTGTGGATTATGTGGATGCCTTCGGCCACAAGCAGCTGACCGGAACAGCCAGCTACCTTGCCAATGCGGTGAACCAGGAAATCGGATGCAAGACCAGAGCCGTGGAGTTCAGTACCCTGCAGCGGAGCGCAGCCCATCTGGCTTCCCGCGTGGATGTCAATGAGGCTTTCATGGTCGGCGGCGCTGCGGTGAAGGCGGCTGATGAGGGCGACAGCGGTAAGATGGTGGTCATTGACCGTGTATCCGACGATCCGTACCAGACGGCAACCGGTATCTACGATGTGCACAAGATTGCCAACGGCGAGAAGCTGGTTCCGAGAGAATGGATCACCAAGGACGGTACCTATGTGACAGAAGAATTTATCGACTATGTACGGCCGCTGATTCAGGGCGATTCACCGTCCGTCATGGTAGATGGTATTCCGAGACATTTGTATATGTCTTCCAAGAAGTAACAGCAGGAGTAAGATGAGACAGGACCATAGATTTCAGCGTAAAGGAAAATTTCAGGATGGCCAGAAGCGTATGCTTCCGGTCATTCTTATCCCTCTGATTGTGATCATATTGATGATCGTGATCGTGGTTGCGGATCATTCCGGGGAGAAAGATCCGGAGCCGGAGGAGAGCCTGTCGCCGTCTGCAGCCGAGACCATGGTGCCAGGGGACGGAGGAGAACCAGGACTTTCCGGAGAAGCAGGAGAGAACCCGGAAGGCGCGGACAGTGACGTAGAAGTGGATCCGGAGCCAGAGGAGACCCAGGCAGAATTGTTCCTGGCGGACGGTATTCCGGAAATCCAGGAGCTTCTGACGCGCTACTACAAGGCGCGGGCAGCAGCGGATGCAGAGACCGTCAATGCGGTCTATGGAATAACGGATGTACCGGCGGCAGCCCTGGCTGACCAGAAGGCACGTATGGGCAACAACGCAAAATATATCAGTGACATCAGCAATGTAGCCACCTACATAGTCAATGGACAGGCATCAGGCAGCTGGCTGGTTTATTCTACGGCTGAGATAAAATTCTATACAGCGAAGACCGCAGTCCCCATGATCATGTGGTGTTATGTGAAGCAGAATCTGGAAGGGAATTACCTGATTGTGGACAATGCATCCCTTACCCAGGAACAGCTGCAGCTGGTGGATCAGGTCAGCCGCTCTCTGGAGGTACGGGCTCTGGCATCCAACATTAATAACCAGTTAAAGGAGGCCCTGGCATCGGATGAGGATCTGCGGGAGGTATATGGAATTCTGCATGATGGATCCCCGGTATGGGCGGACGTGGGAGAGACAACGGCGGAAGTGGTGATCCTGGATGGTTCTGCCCAGGAGGAGCAGACGGAAGGCGGAGAGGGAGCTGTGCCGGAGGCCCCGGAATCCACGGCGGAAACGCCGGAAGCTGTGCCGGAATCCGCGGCAGAAACGGTGGAAGCGGGTACCGGGGATATGGGGACTCAGGAGACAGACGGCCAGGAAGGCCAGTCGTCTGAAAGTGCCGGGGACTAAGAACCGCATGTGGCCGGGGGCAGGGAACATGGAACGTGATCCTGCAATGAAAAGGGCAGGGATCAGCAGGATAAGACGTAAATATACAGTGGGATTCGAAGGATTGTTATTGGGAGGCACAAGATGGAAACCATGAACGTAAAGGATTTTTATTATGATCTGCCCCAGGAGCTGATCGCCCAGGATCCCCTGAAGGACCGTTCCGCGTCCCGGCTTCTGGTAATGCACCGGGATACCGGGGCACTGGAGCACCGGGTTTTTAAGGATATTGTGGATTATCTGCGGCCTGGGGACTGTCTTGTGATCAATGATACCAAGGTGATCCCTGCCAGACTCTTTGGCGTGAAGGCGGACACCGGGGCAAAGATCGAGGTGCTTCTTCTGAAACGCCGGGATCAGAATGTCTGGGAGACCCTGGTAAAGCCCGGGAAAAAATGCAGACCCGGCACGGAGATCGTTTTCGGGGAAGGGCTGCTGCGGGGAACCGTCACCGGTGTGGTGGAGGAAGGCAACCGTCTGATTCGGTTTTCCTATGAAGGAATCTTTGAGGAGATCCTGGACCGTCTGGGCCAGATGCCCCTGCCCCCTTACATCACCCATCAGCTTGAGGACAGGAACCGCTATCAGACCGTCTACGCAAAGCATGACGGCTCTGCGGCGGCTCCTACTGCAGGACTGCATTTCACAAAGGAGCTTTTGCAGCAGGTCCAGGATATGGGAGTGAAGATTGCCCATGTGACCCTTCATGTGGGGCTTGGAACTTTCCGGCCGGTGAAGGTGGAGAATATCCTGGATCATCACATGCATTCCGAATTCTACATAGTAGAGGAGGAGGAAGCGAAGAAGATCAATGACACCAGGGCTGCCGGAGGACGGGTGATCTGTGTGGGTACCACCAGCTGCCGGACGATCGAATCCGCTGCCGGAGAGGATGGGATCTTAAGAGCCGGAAGCGGCTGGACGGATATCTTCATCTATCCGGGCTACAAGTTCCGGATCCTGGACTGCCTGATCACCAATTTCCATCTGCCGGAATCCACCCTGGTGATGCTGGTGTCTGCACTGGCAGGGCGGGAGCAGGTGCTGGAGGCATATGAAACGGCGGTGAAGGAGCGGTACAGGTTTTTTTCGTTTGGGGATGCCATGTATATTGAGTGAGTAAAATTTGTGAGGGAGAAAAGCCCGCGAAAGCGCAGTATTACTGATGTTTCGCGGGTTTTTGATGTTAAATTTTCAAAACAGCTTTTGAAGTTCAGCTAAAATGCTTTCATAACGTATATTTTTTGCATAGGCAAACTGCTTGCAATATTTATCCCACATCATCCGAAGCTCTTTGCTTTCTGATATATTCTTTAGAATCAGATTTACATTCGAAATTTGCTTTGCCGTACCGCGATGTCCGGCAGTAGCCTGCAACGCTTCCATAAAAATACTTTTATTAAATTTCTGTGTAGTTGCAAGGATATAGACATCATAGAAATCTCTGGGACGGGTGTTAAATACAGTTCTGCGAAGAATAGTTTCCACCTTTTCTGCCAAAACGGTTTCAATGTTGTATGCCCAAAGTTTAAAGGACTTGTCCTGGTCAAATATTTCATGAAAAGTAAACTCTACTGCGTGGGGAGTTATGGCATCCCCTGTGGAAACATCAATTGAGAGAGGCGTTAAGAGAGTATCATATGTTGCCTTTATCATAATCCGATAACCGCCATAGATATCGTCCTCTCTTATAGGAGCAATATTTTTTATCTCAAAGGTCACCTCGTCTTCGCAAGGAATATCACATATTTCAATCAATGCAATTTTTATTTTTTCCGGGGTCAGTGGAAGATTTTTAAGAGTGGCATCAAGATCCATGGTGGCTCTGTTATCCAGACCCACAATAGCGGCAACCAGCATACCGCCTTTCAGAACAAATTTATCTTTATATTCTGATTTGCTGAGGCGGACCAACAGACGTTCAAACATATAGTTTTGCAGAATTACTTGTGCTGGAAGGTTCTTCTCCTTTGCGATATTTCTGATTTTAGCTTTTAAGCTCATAGCGTTGCTCATAAAAGTACCTCCAGGTATTTTCTCACAACTCCGGCTATTTTCATTTCCGTAGCATAAGTATTCAGTTTGTTTAAATTTTTTTGGGGGCTTGTGGCGTATATTTTGAGTGCAGCCAAAAATGTTTCACTGCTAAC
This sequence comes from uncultured Lachnospiraceae bacterium, assembly GCA_910577655.1. Classification (GTDB taxonomy): domain Bacteria; phylum Bacillota; class Clostridia; order Lachnospirales; family Lachnospiraceae; genus Brotaphodocola. Next base: position 38,427 of record CAJTOW010000016.1, read on the forward strand.
TTTACTTCTGCTCCTTACAATATCGCAAATCGTTCGCTCCAAATCATATCCGGACACTTTGTTTCCGGCAGGAGTTGTAAGCATTGTTTTACCGAGGTCAAACAGTTCAGGTTTGATATAATAAATTTTACATTCGTCTTGTATAGCTTTTGAGGGGACTTTTCCAGACGGTGTGGTAATTGTATGCTCAAATGGAGTGCGATCCGAAATCCCATGTAAAAACAGTGCTGTTTCGTGAGAGAATACGAACAGATTGGAACGCATACTGATAGATAACAATTCGTCCTGAATATCCTCGTTAAAGATATACTGGCCCCGGGTAATCCTTTGAATTTTATTATTCAGGCACAATTTGGATAGTATCGCTCGTGAAACTCCATGCGATGCCGCCATTTTGTTGTTTATAATACCGCCGTTGTTTTCGGCTATTGTTTTCAATTGGCTAAGATAGTTCATCTGCACACCTCGTTTGACTTTTATAAAAATATTGTACTCAAAATTATGATTTTTGTCAACGAAAAGCACTTGACAATTTTCAAAATATCATCCTTTCTATATGCCGACCAAGGGCTGTGAGGCGACGGTTCAGGCTTTGTCAAAACCGTTGCCTCACAGCCCTCATCTGGTCTTGTCACCAGGTCAGGATGCAATCCGTTCCCGGACCATTTCCATAAGCTGGTTTAACTGGATTTTCCCGGCTGCATTCAGGGGAAACGCATCAAAAAACAAGATGATTTTCGGCATTTTAAAGGATGCCAGACAGCCCTGCAGGGATGACCGGATTTCATCCGCAGAGAGGGAGCTGCCGGACTTCTGTACGATGCAGGCGCAGGCTTCTTCGCCAAATAGGGGATCCGGGATACCGACTACCTTGCAGCACTCGACCTGGGGGATTCCCAGGATCGCAGATTCTACTTCGGAAGGCATGATTTTTTCCCCGCCCCGGTTGATCAGTTCTTTTTTTCTCCCAACATAATGTAAATTGCCATCCGGGTCCAGAAAGCCCAGATCGCCGGTGTGAAGCCATCTATCGGTATCAATGATCTCAGCTGTCAGATCAGGGCGGTTATAATAGCCTTTCATCAGCATAGGACTGCGGATGCAGATCTCACCGGTCTCCCCGGCAGGAACGGGGGTTCCATTCTCCAGACTGATAATCCGTCCTTCGCTGTGGTCAACAAAATGCCCTACAGTCCGGCTTCTGGTCTCCAGGGGGTCATCCAGAGAGCCGACGGAAATACCTGCAGTGGCTTCTGTCTGCCCGAGTCCGGGCAAAAGTGTAAATCCAAAGGATTGCTCAATTTCACAAAAGTTTTCCGGCGAACAATAGGCGCCGCCGATGATGCCTGTCCGTAGACGGACCGGAGGTCCAGCAGAAAATGCGGGATTTTTCAGCATAGTCCGGAAGGTAAAGGGAACACTGCTGAGAACCGTGCATTTTTTTCTTACCAGAGTTTTCAGGATGCTGCCAGAGTGCATATCCTCCGGCATGGCCAGCTCCGCGCCTGCGGCAATTGCGGCTAGAATATTCACGTCAATACAGAAAATGTGGAACAGCTGCAGGGCACAGCAGATTATATCCTGCTCCCGGATATTCATGGAACAAGCCTTCTGGATTCCGCCGTTTACCAGATGGAAGTGGGTGGAAACCACAGCTTTGGCGTGGTTTCCTGTAGTGCCGGAGGTATACAGGATCAGGCTGTCATCCCCAGGTGTCAGAAGAGCCTTCTGGGTCTGGTATATATCCATGTTCTTTTTTCCCAGCTTTGCCAGCTGGGAGAAGGAAATACAAGGACTGGATGGGGATTGTCCAATATCGAATATGTGAATCAGCGGATAGTGTCTGGCTATGTCCTGGCTGATATCATAAAAAAACGCTTCTTTGTAGTGGTGTCCGATCATCAGGTGGCGGATATCCGACAAGGCAGCCAGACCTGCCAGTTCCTCTGCCTTCAGGCAGGTATTCAGCATACAGGCCACACAGCCTGCTTTGATTACGCCCAGAAAAGCCAGTACGGCATTGGGGGTATTCTCTGAAAGGATGCCCACGTGGTCCCCTTTACATACACCGCTGGCCAGAAGACCAGCGGCGATATGATCGGTCAGCTGCTGAAGCTGACGGTAAGTCCATGATTGATCCCGGAAGGACAGGGCACAGCGTTCCGGGAATCTCCTGGCTGTCTGCTCTATCATCTGGTTTAGGGTCTCTTCAATCAATGGTCTCATAAAAACACCCCTAACATACGATATTGACAATGGGCATGCCCACAACCAGCATGACAATAATTCCAACCAGTCCGGCAATGGCACCATACTGGAACAGCTTTCCGGCACTGATCCATCCAGAGTCGGCGGCGATGGCTACTGGAGGGGTGGCAGGAGCCGTGGCAAATGCAAAGTTAATGCCAATGGTAATCATGATGGCAGGAAGCAGCGGACTGATCATGCCATCATAGATGCCCAGGGAAAGGGGCATTGCAATGGCCATACAGATGGCGCAGGTTACGGAATTGGACATAAAGTTGGTCAGAATTACGCTTAATGCAGCGATGATCACAACAAATACCATGGGACTGATGCCGTTGCAGTATACGCCGATGGTGTCACTGAGCCAGGTGGAAACGCCGATCTCTGCGTTGGCCAGCGCAGAACCCAGATGCAGGAGGGCACCCATAAAAAGAAGAGTTCCCAGGGGCACGGCGGAGATGGCATCTTTATAGGATAACACTGGTTTTCCGTCCACTTTGATAAAATGCAGCAGGATGATGCCCACAATCGGCGGATAGCATTGCTGAATCTGGTTTAAGGCAGGATAGACCGGCGGACAGATATATTTGGAAATGCCAGGTGCCAGCCAGAGTGCTACAACAACAAGATAAATGGCAGCAGCAATCTTTTCCTGGTTGGTCAGAGGTCCCTGGTTTCCCTTGATGGAGTCATAATCCAGCCTGGAAAGGCGGGATACGTCAGGCTTCAGGATAAAGCGGCAGACGAAAAACCAGCCAATGGCAGTTAAGATTCCCACGGGCATTGCTGCCATCACATATTGTCCGAATTCGATCACATTGCCAGTATAGCTGTTGTAGGATGAAAAACCAATCAGAGTCATGGCATGGGAGATGGGCGTGGTCGCCTGGGCGATCTGGCAGACAATGGCCAGACTGGCAATCATCACTGCCGGAAATGCTTCTCCTTTTCCCTTCTCATAACCCAAAGACTCAAAAATTTCATACAAAATCGGCAAAAAGATCATGATCGTGGAGCTGGAAGAGAGACCGGATGACAGTACAAATATGGAAACAAATATCATCGCGATGGTACACCAGGCACCCTTCCGGCTGAAACTGCTGGTTAGGAACCAGACCGCGAGCCGGTGTGCAACCCCTGTGGCCTGAAGACTTTTGGCAAGCATAAAACAAAGCATCAGATAGAATACGGTTCCGTTGCCCAGGGTTCCCGCGGAAACCTTGTTCATACCATATTCGGGAATCAGTGCCAGGGCGAGAATCACAGCCAGACTGGTCCAGTCCACGCCCACTAAAAGCCACATCAGAAGGCCTCCGGTCATGATTGTCAGCACCTGCGTTCCGGAAGGCCCCAGGGTAGCAGATAATGGCAGGAAACGTCCGAAAAAGCATAGGAATAATCCGATAACAATGACTGCAATCTGGTAAGGTTTGTAAGTTTTCATAAGCTTCATCCTCCAATTGTAAACTATAGATTTGCATAGCCACCACCCATATTATGATACCGCAAGAAACATGCCAACCGAAAAAATAATAAAGGACAGAAAAAAATCGATAAAATATTGGCAGAATCTGACGGAGATATGACGGAAAAAAAGGGTTTTTGCACAGCCAAATAAGGGAAAATTCACAAGATGATGTGCAAAAAAAGTAATAATTTGTGCAAATAGCAACTATAAAATGCGAAAAATAGAGGTATTGTGCAAAAATTGATTGACAAATACTTGATAAATGATATAAAACGGAGATGAGCTGGGAACCATGTAATATATGTGTGATAGGAGATGAGCAAAATGGAAAAAAATGAATTGTTGCTGCCGGATCTGTTTACTTTGCTGGACAGCCTGGAATGGGGAATCAGTATTTTTGACGAAAACGGTAAGTTTTTGTGGGTAAACCGGTATGTTTTGAAATGCAGTGGCCGGGCAAGGAAATTTTATGATGATAAGACCGTTTATGATTTCCAGAGTCTGGGGATTTTCAATGCTCCGGTGTGTACGGAGGTGTTTGAGACAAAGAAGAAGGCGACCCATTTACAGAGATCCTATTCGGAAAACGGAAAATTGAAGGAATTTATTGTGACGGCTACTCCCATCTTTGACAGCAATGGGAATATTAAGTTTGTGGTGGCTGACAGAATGGAGATGAATCAATTAAGGAACTTTTATAATCTGGGACTCAGCGAGCGGCGGGGAGCAGTACAGTCCAGTGTGAAGATCCAGACGAAGAAGTATGAATTCATCTATAAAAGCAGCGCCATGAAACAGATCGTGGATGAAATCGGGCGGGCAGCTTCCGTGGCAAGCGCCATTCTGCTCCAGGGGGAGTCGGGTACCGGAAAGGAAGTGGTAGCGCATTATATTCACGATAACAGCCCCTATAAAAGCGGGCCTATGATTGAAATCAACTGTGCTTCCATGCCGGAGAACCTGCTGGAATCAGAGTTGTTCGGGTATACAAAAGGTGCATTTACCGGGGCGCTGAACACCGGGAAAATGGGACTGATCGAGGCAGCCCACAAGGGTACTTTATTTCTGGATGAGATTAATTCCATGCCCCTGAATCTGCAGGCAAAGCTGCTCCGGGTGCTGGAAAGCCGGACCATTACAAGGATTGGCTCCACGAAGCCTGTGGATGTGGATTTCCGTCTGATCGCGGCTACTAACCAGAAGCTTACGGACTGCGTGGAAAATAAGACTTTCCGGCTGGACCTTTATTACCGGCTCAACGTGATTCCTATTATGATTCCTCCTCTGCGGGCGCGGAAGGATGACATTGTACCGCTGGCAGAGTATTTTCTGCACAAGTTCTGCGATAAATATGAGCTGAAAAAGAAATTTTCCAAAAAGGTGTACCGGACCTTTGAGGCCTACGGATGGCCAGGCAATGTCCGGGAGCTGAAGAATATTGTGGAGCGCATGGTGATCATGAGCACGGCATCCACCATCAATATCAATGAGATTCCGTCCAGTATGTTCAGCGAGGATGGTTTTGACCAGAAGGATACGGAGACAGAGGATGAGAAGGAGCGGATCATACGGGCATTAAAGATCAATCAGGGCCACCGGGAGCTGACTGCAAAGTATCTGAATATCTCCAGAAGAACCCTGCAATATAAGCTGAAAAAATATGGATTGCTCGACCAGAAGCAGGGGAATGGCCCCGATTCCCTCTGACTGCGGTGAAGCAGGCCTCCTATGGTAACAGTCAGGGGCATCGGAACTGTTGCCTCCCGTGAGAAGGACAGGCCGCCGGAAGGCGGCTTGTCCTTTTTTTGGCATGGAAAATGCTGTGTATAAAGGTGAGCTGTGTTTCTGCTGTTCCGGACGCCATCACCCGAATGTCCGGGACGCAGGATAGGGGATGTGGCAAATAGAGCCATGTTCCTGCAAGGAGCATGATTTATAGAAAAAGAAAGGGGTTTATGTAAGCATGAAACCATTGGAAGGAATTAAGGTATTGGAACTTACAACTTATTTTGCCGCTCCGGCCTGCGGAAGGATTTTGGCAGACTGGGGGGCAGAGGTGATCAAGGTGGAGGGCCCCAGGGGGGATCCTTACCGGAGTGCATACCGGGGGCAGAGGACTCCTCAGTTTGAGGAAGGGTGTCCCAGCTTTGACCTGGAAAATTCCAACAAATCCTTTGTCTGTCTGGATACCAAAACGGAGGAAGGAAGAGAAGCGGTACTGAAACTGATCGCCCAGTGCGATGTGTTTCTGACCAACAACCGACCCAATGCATTAAAAAAGATGGGGCTTACCTATGAGGAGGTACATGCCTTGTATCCCCATGTGGTCTATGCAGAGGTGTTGGGATACGGAGCCATGGGGCCCCTGAAGGACAAGCCGGGGTACGATTACACGGCATTTTTCTCACGGAGCGGACTGATGGCGGATTTAAGCTCCAAGGGAGGCCCGGTGATGAATACGGTAGCCGGATTCGGGGATCATGTGACCGCAATCACCCTGGCAGCAGGAATCTGCGGGGCGCTGGTCCGGGCAAAGCAGAACAGAGAGGGGGACCGGGTCAGTGTCTCCTTGTATCAGGCAGCTATCTTCATCCTGAGCAATGGCCTTCTGTGTGCAGAGTATGGCAGGGAATACCCCAGAACCCATTTTGACTGCAACAGCCCCCTGCTTACCTGCTACAAATGTAGGGACGGCGAGTGGATCTATCTTTCCATGCCGGAATACGACAAGATGTGGCCGAAGATCTGCAGGGATATTTTTGACCGCCCCGATCTGGCAGAGGACCCCAGATTTTACTGCATCGCAGAGACCAACAAGCGGATCGGTGAGGCGGTTGCGGTGTGTGACGAAATCTTTGCACAGCATGACAGCAGCTACTGGATTGAGAGGATGGAGGCCAATGACATTGCCCACGAAAAGCTGGCTCATTTTACCGATGTACTGAAGGATGAGCAGGCGTGGGCCAATGATTTCCTCCAGGAATATACCTATCCAAACGGTGAGAAAACAGCATTTTCCAGTACCCCGGTGAGCTTTGGCTCCATCGGAAAAATGCCCTTTAAACATGCCGGACAGGTGGGGCAGGATACGGATGCGGTATTAAAGTCTGTCGGTTACAGCGAAGAGATGATCAGCAGTCTGAAAGCATCCGGTGTGGCAAAGTAAATCGGGAGGAAAATCCTATGCTGACAATGGGAGTGGATATCGGTTCCACTGCCTCCAAGGCTGTGATTATGGAGGACGGAAAAAGGATCATTGCCAGGCAGCTGGTGGCGGTGGGGACCGGAACAAGAGGGCCTTCTGAGGTATACAAAAAGATATTGGAAGAAGCCGGTGTGAACCGGTCCGGCATAGCCCGGATCGTTGCCACAGGCTATGGCCGTCTTACGTTTGCCCAGGCGGACCGGGAGCTGAGCGAGGTCAGCTGTCACGGAAAGGGGATGCGGTTTCTGTGTCCCCGGGTTTGTACAGTGATTGACATCGGCGGGCAGGATGCCAAGGCACTGCTTCTGGACGACAGGGGAAATCTGGAAAATTTTATTATGAATGATAAATGTGCGGCAGGAACCGGGAGATTTCTGGAAGCCATGTCCCGGGTTCTGGATGTGCAGGTGGAGGATATGGGCAGGCTTTCAGAAAAGTCCCAGAACCCGGTATCCATCAGCAGCACCTGCGCCGTATTCGCAGAATCGGAGGTGATCTCCCGGTTGTCCTCGGATGAAAAAGTGGAGGACATTCTGGCAGGCATCCACGCCTCCGTAGCGAAAAAGGTATCCGGTCTTGCGGCTCGGGTGGGATACAGGCCCCAGGTAGCAATGAGCGGGGGTGTGGCAAAGAACAAGGGGATCGTTCGGGCCATGGAGCAGGAATTAAAATGTGGGATTCTGGTACCGGAGGACTGCCAGATGGCAGGAGCTATCGGCGCGGCGTTATTTGCATACCAGGATATGACGCGGCATGAATCTGCCGCAGATGAGCGTGCTATTTATAGAAAAGGAGAGAAAGACGATGAATGAACAGAATATGAATCCGGCAGCAGTCCAGCCAGACCAGGCCGCAGTGCCGGCAAAACCAAAACGGCCAAAGTCCAAATCCCAGCTGATGGCGGGAGCACTGCTGGACAAGGCATATAATGATACCATGGAAGCCAAGGCGCGGGGAGAGAAGATCGGCTGGGCGACTTCCCTGTTCCCCCAGGAGATTGCGGAGACCCTGGGACTGCATATTGTTTATCCGGAGAATCACGGTGCGGCAATCGCAGCGAAGAAGCTGGCGGCCCCGTTTCTGGAGTATGCGGAAGCCCATGACTGCAACAATGACCTTTGCTCTTATGCAAAAATCGATATCGCCTATGCGGATATTTTTGACTGCAGTCCGGCCAGCAACATGGCAAAACCGGATTTCCTGCTGATCGGAAATAATGGCTGCAATGAGATTACCAAATGGTTTGAGGTGATCGGCAGAAAGCTGGAGATTCCCACCTTTATGATCGACTTTACCTACAACCATATGCCCTATGTGACAGATTCCCGGGTCCAGTATATCAAGGCACAGATTGAGCAGGTGATTGAAGCTTTAAGTGCCTTTACGGGAACCACCTGGGACCCGGATAGGTTCGCTGAAATCATGCGGGTTTCCACGGAAAACAGGAATCTGTGGGAGCAGGTGGCAGACTATCTGGAGCTTCAGCCCAGCCCCTTAAGCGGATTTGATCTGTTTAATTACATGGGGCCTATGGTATTTACCAGAGGCCGCAGGGAGACGGGAGATGTGATGCGCCAGCTGATTGCAGAGATTGAAGAGCACATCAAAAACGGTACTTCCACCTTCCCGGCGAAAGAGGAATTCCGCGTGTTCTGGGAAGGGATTGCCTGCTGGCCCTACCTCTCCCATAACCTGAAAACCTTAAAGAAATATGGGATCAATGTCTGCGCAACCGCTTACGCCCGTGCATGGTCCCTGGACTACACACCGGGTGATATTGAGAGTCTGGCCCGTGCTTATGCATTTACCAGCTCCAACAATATCCTGCTGGAGGAAAGCGTCCGCAGAAGAAAGGAATGGAATACCAAGTTCCATATTGACGGAACCATCTATCATGTAAATCGTGCCTGCAAGGTCATGGTCTGCCAGCAGCAGGAGCTGATGCGCCAGGTGTCGGAGGCCTGCGGCGGTCTGCCTTATATGTCCTTTGACGGTGATCAGGCAGACTTCCGCAATTTCAGTGAAGCGCAGTTTGAAACCCGTATTGAGGCATTTGCGGAATTGATGAGAAAGCACAAGGAGGAACGGCGTAATGGCTAATTTACAGGAAAAATTACAGTATTTAAAAGAGGTCGCCGGAAATCCGGGAAAGCAGCTGGCCCAGTATCTGCGCCAGGGCCGGCAGGTCATCGGCACATTTCCCTATTACACTCCTGAAGTTCTGGCGGATGCGGCAGGCATCGTGCCTATGGGCATGTGGGGGGCGCAGACCGAGATCTCCCAGGCAAGAAAGTATCTGGTGGCATTCGCCTGTCCCATCATGCAGTCCTGCATGGAGCTGGGATTAAACGGCACCTACCATGGGGTAAAGGCGGTGATGATCCCATCCATGTGTGACACGCTCCGCTGTGTAACCCAGGATTTTAAGCTGGGTGTCAGGGATATTGCCTGTATTCCCTTCACCTATCCCCAGAACCGGAAAATTCCGGCGGCTGCTGCTTATCTGAAGGCAGAATTTACCCAGGTGAAGGAACGGATTGAGGAGATTTACCAGGTAGCGATTGAGGAAGAAGCAGTACAGAAAAGTATTGCGGTTTATAATGAACATAATGTCCAGATGCGGCGGTTTGCCAAGCTGGCCAATGACCATCTGGATGTGGTTACCCCCATTGTCCGCCATGAGGTATTTAAGAGTGCATGGTTCATGACAAAGGCAGAGCACCTGGAGATTATGAAGGAAATCAATGACAGTCTGGAGACACTTCCGGCCCATATATTTGCCGGGAAAAAGGTGATTCTGACCGGAATCACAGCGGAACCGGAGGGGTTATTACAGATTCTGGAAGACCAGAATCTGGCGGTAGCAGGGGATGATCTTGCCCAGGAAATGCGCCAGTACCGGACGGATATTCCTGAGGGGGATGACGGTATTGGACGTTTGGCTGGACAGTGGATGAACCGGACAGATCCCATGGCTCATGATGATGAGATCAAACGGCTGGAACTGCTTGGAAATCTGCTGAAAGACAACGATGCCCAGGCCCTGATCGTATGCCTGATGAAGTTCTGTGATCCGGAGGAATATGAGTTTGTGGCATACAACAAATACATAAAGAGCCTGGGATATCCGGTCTTATCCATTGATATTGACCAGCAGCCTGGGGCTTATGACCAGGCCAGAACCAGGATCCAGACTCTGGCTGAGATGCTATAAGGATTCTGCAAAATGATTGCAGGAATGAATTGATTCGATAAAATATACCCCCCCCTTTTATTATCTGGCCCGGTGCTGTTTTCCGGGCCAGGTATCTTATGGAAGAACTGCGGGAGTATATCAGGAAAATGGAGGAAAATCATGATTTTATCACCCAAACACGAGATGATGCGGAAGAATTTCCGCAACTTTGCAGAGACAGAATTCACAACAGAAATCCAGGAAAAACTGGACCAGGAAGGCGGTTTTGACTGGGATATGCATTATAAAATGGCAAAATACGGCTTCCTGGGATGCAAGCTGCCGGTAGAATACGGCGGCCAGGGCGGGGATACCCTGTCCTATGTGCTGATGGTGGAGGAGTTCGCCAGAGTATGCCCGGTGCTGGCCATCTATGCCAATACACCCAATTCCCTGGGCAGCGGTTCCCTGCTCTACTATGGCTCTGAGGAGCAGAAAAAGAAGTATATCCCTCTGCTGGCCTCGGGGGAAAAGAAGATATGTTTTGCCCTGACAGAGCCAGGCGCCGGTTCCGATGCAGGGGGGATGATCACCCGTGCCGTGGAGGATGGGGAGGACTATATTCTCAACGGCCGGAAATGCTTTATCTCCGGTGCCCCGGTGTCGGATTATGCGGTGGTTTATGCCAGAACAAACCCTGATCTGAAAGGAAACAAAGGCATTTCTATGTTTATTGTGGATCTGACTCTTCCGGGCGTATCCATCGGAAAGCCGGAGCACAAGATGGGAATCAACGGCTATCCCACCAGTGACATTGTACTGGAGAATGTGCGGGTGCCAAAGAGCCAGCTTCTGGGCCCCCTGGACAAGGGCTTTGCAGCAGCCATGAAGACCCTGGACGGCGGCCGTCTGGGGGTGGCAGCCCAGTCCCTGGGTATTGCCCAGGCCTGTCTGGAGGAGTCCATTCGCTATTCAAAAGAGCGGAAACAGTTCGGAAAACCCATCTGCAAAAACCAGGCCATCAGCTTTATGATCGCTGACATGGCTACTGAGATCGAGGCGGCAAGAGAACTGATCTACAATACAGCGGTAGCCAAGGATGCAGGCGCCAGGGACGCTCCCATGAAGTGCTCTATGTGCAAATATTACGCCTCCGAGATGGTCAACCGGGTAGCAGGCAAAGCGGTTCAGATCCATGGCGGTTATGGGTTTATCAAGGAGTATAAGGTAGAAAGGCTCTACCGGGATGCGAGGATTACTACGCTGTATGAGGGAACAAGTCAGGTACAGCAGATGGTTATTTCCGGGAATTTGCTGAGGTAGGAGGAAAGCCGGACGGCATACCATGATGTCCAAAAAGCGTGGACAAGAAGGAGGAAAATAGCGTGAGAATATTTGTGTGTGTAAAACAGGTTCCGGATACGTCCGGAAAAGTCGCTGTGAAAGAGGATGGTACCCTGGACCGTGCATCCATGGAGACCATCATCAACCCCGATGACATGGCGGCCATGGAGGCTGCCTTACAGCTTAAGGATGCTGCCGGCTGCCAGGTGACGGCTGTGACCATGGGCCCGCCACCAGCAGAGGGAATGTTAAGAGAACTGATTGCCATGGGCGCAGATGACGCGGTTCTGATCTCCGGACGGGAGTTCGGCGGTTCCGATACCTTCGCCACCTCCCAGATCATTGCCGGCGCCCTGCACAACTTAGGGATAGGTGAAGAGGACGTGATCTTCTGCGGACGTCAGGCCATTGACGGCGATACCGCCCAGGTAGGCCCCCAGATCGCGGAGAAGCTGCAGATCCCCCAGGTCACCTATGCTGCTGACATCCAGAAGGAAGGCAATGTCTTAAAGATCAAACGCCTCCTGGAGGACGGTTACATGAACATCGAGGTTCAGACTCCCTGCCTGATTACCTGCGTGAAAGAATTAAATGACGCCCGTTACATGACTATCAAGGGAATCCTTGAATGCTATGACAAGCCTCTGACGGTTCTGGATTACAATGCTTTAAAGGATGAGCCCCTGATCGACCCGACCACCATCGGACTGAAAGGCTCTCCCACCAATATCTTCCGTTCCTTCACCCCGCCCCAGAAAGGCGCAGGCCAGATGCTGGGCGGAACAGCAGAAGAGGCGGTAGCAGAGCTGGTGGGCCAGCTTGCCAGGAAGCACGTGATCTGAACAGATAGCGGAACAGAATATTTCCCGGCAGGCAGCGGTTTCAGGTATTTAACAGCAATTATCTATCCGGATGGAAAGCCGCCATGGGAGATATTTCCAAAATCGAGAATTATAGAAATAAGAGAGGAAAAGAATATGGCTTTTAATAGTGCTGAGATAAATGAATTCAGTGATATCTGGGTATTCTGTGAGCAGCGGGAAGGCAAACTGATGAATACCGATTTCGAGCTGATTAGCGAGGGCAGAAAGCTGGCCGACGAGAGAGGCTCTAAGCTGGTTGGTATCCTTCTTGGCGGTGAGGGGATTGAGGCTGCCGCCAGAGAGCTTGGAGGCTACGGCGCGGACAGGGTGATCGTGTGTGAGGATCCGGCTCTGGCCGTGTACACCACCGACGCCTACTGCGATGTGATCTGTGACGTGGTTATGGAGAAGAAACCGGAAGTGCTGCTGATCGGCGCTTCCAATATCGGACGCGACTTAGGCCCCCGTGTGGCAGCAAGACTCCATACCGGCCTGACCGCCGACTGTACCCACCTGGACATTGACATGAACAAGTATGTCCAGTTCCTGCGAGAGTCCTCCACCATTGACGTGGATTCCGTAAAATTCAAGATGGAAGACACCAACTTGAAGATGACCCGTCCGGCATTCGGCGGCCACCTGATGGCAACCATCATCTGCCCCCGGTTCCG
>CAJTOW010000017.1 GCA_910577655.1 uncultured Lachnospiraceae bacterium
TACCGCAAAGTGGGGCGTACAGATGGCGGGAATGAATTTTCAGACACGCTCTAGCAGATTTCTGCAAGCTTAGAGTTTCTGCATCCGAAACCCGCAATCCGGGAAAAACTTTTTCCAGAGCGTACCCTTCGGAACATCCATCCCATGAAGAGTAACGAAGTTTTGTAACAGTTCAGATACCCCTTGAACTGTTACGGCATCTGCCCATTAGAAATCGCTTCGCGATGGGGCAGATGCCCTCCGGCCACTACATTTTCGTACGGTCAGCGCAGCAAGTGCGCAGACCTATCTAAACAGTAACGAATTTTACCAATTTATGCAAATATTTGCACAAAAAAGGTTCCATTTTTTTCTATTTTGTGATACAATTTCAACTATAGCACTAAATAAAGTCAGGGGGAGTAATTTTATGGCTAAAGAAATGATTGCAATGCTTCTTGCCGGCGGCCAGGGTTCGCGTCTTTACGCACTGACCCAGAAGCTTGCAAAACCTGCAGTTCCATTTGGCGGTAAATATCGTATCATCGATTTTCCGTTATCCAATTGCGTCAACTCTGGTATCGATACTGTAGGTATCCTTACCCAGTACCAGCCTCTGGTACTGAACGAATACATCGGCAACGGACAGCCCTGGGATCTGGACCGTCTCCATGGCGGTGTCCATGTGCTTCCGCCCTACCAGCAGGCTTCCGGCTCTGACTGGTACAAGGGAACAGCCAATGCTATCTACCAGAACATTTCTTTCATTGAGCGCTATGATCCGGAGTATGTCATTATCTTATCCGGAGACCAGATCTGCAAGCAGGATTACAGCGACTTCTTAAGATTCCACAAAGAGAAGAACGCTGAGTTCAGTGTTGCCGTCATGGAGGTTCCGTGGGACGAGGCTTCCCGTTTCGGCCTGATGGTTACGGACGAGAATGACAAGATCACCGAATTCCAGGAGAAACCAAAGGAGCCCAAGTCCAACCTTGCATCCATGGGTATCTACATCTTCAACTGGGACATTCTGAAGAAGTATCTGGAAGAGGATGAGGCAGATCCCACCTCTGAGAATGACTTCGGCAACAACATCATTCCCAATCTCTTAAGGGATGAACGCCAGATGTATGCTTACCATTTCAGCGGCTACTGGAAGGATGTGGGGACCATCTCCTCTCTCTGGGAGGCCAATATGGAAGTCCTGGATCCGGAGCACAGCGGGATCAATCTGTTCGACGAGAACTGGAAGATCTTCAGCCGCAACAGCGGTATGACCGGCCACAAGATCGGTTCCACCGCAGTCGTGGAGAATTCCATGATCACCGACGGCTGCCGCATCAACGGCAAGGTGAAGCATTCCGTATTATTCGCAGGTGTCCGTGTGGAAGAGGGCGCCGAGGTTGAGGATGCCGTCATCATGGGCGGTTCTACTATCAAAGCAGGCGCAGTAGTGAAACATTGTATCGTCGCCGAGAATGTTACCATTGGCAGGGATGCCATCGTCGGCGCTATGCCTACAGAAACAGAGAAGGGTGTCGCCACCATCGGTTCCGGCATTGTCATCGGTGACAACGCCAAGATCGGACCAAATGCCATGGTCAAAAATAATGTAAAGGACGGTGAGGAACAATGATCAAATCCAACGCCAATGCACTGGGTATTATTTTCCCCAACAGTTACGATGGTCTGGTACCGGAACTGGTGGGCGAGCGTTTGATGGCTTCCATCCCGTTCGCAGGACGTTACCGCATGGTTGACTTCATCCTTTCCAGCATGGTCAACTGCGGAATCGACAATATTTCCATCGTAGTAAGAAAGAACTACCATTCCCTCATGGACCATCTTGGTTCCGGACGTGAGTGGGACCTGACCAGGAAGAACGGGGGCCTCAGTATCTTCCCCCCCTATTCTGAGAACAGTATCAAGGTATACAATGGCCGCGTGGAAGCCATTGCCAGTATCCTCGGTTTTTTGAAACAGCAGAAGGAACAGTATGTATTCCTGGCTGATACCAACATCGCGGTGAACTTCGATTTCAACAAACTGCTTGATGCCCACATTGCCAGCGGCGCTGACATCACCGTGACTTACAACGAAAGTGAGATCCCGGAAGCTTCCATGAATGCTCCGGCCACAGCCAGCGATCTCTACTACACCATGGACATTGACAATGGGCGTATCACCAAGATGTACATCAACTCCAAGGAGCCGGGTGTCCAGAACATGGCTATGAACATCTATGTGATGAACCGCACCCTGCTGATCGACCTGATCACCTCCGCATTTGTACGGGGACTGACCTACTTTGAGCGGGATATTATCTCTTCCCACCTTGATACTCTTAATGTACAGGCCTTCAGGTACGAAGGATATTTTGCACGTATCAATGATATGAAGAGCTATTTCAACGAGAACATGAAGCTTCTGGACGATGCGAATCTGGATGCGCTGTTCTCCGGCAACCCGATCTACACCAAGATCCGTGACGATAACCCGACCCGTTACATCAACGGTGCCAAGGCGGCCAATGTTCTGGTAGCCGACGGCTGCGTCATCGAGGGTGAGGTGGAGAACTGTGTTCTCTTCCGTGGTGTCAAAGTCGCCAAGGGCGCTAAGGTCAGCAACTGTGTCCTGATGCAGGATACAGTAGTAGAAGAAGGTGCCAATCTGGAATACATTATTACCGATAAGAATGTGACAGTTTCCGCAGGACGGGAGATGAGGGGTACTGACTCCTTCCCGGTGTATGTGGCGAAACGCCAGACGGTATAAATGGTAACAGTAATCAAATTTTACGGCGTGCCTGCGGCACGCCGTATTTTTACTTTTGATATTTCACAGTACCGTACTCCCCACACCTATCCCGGCAGCCGCAGCCGCTCCATATGGATCGCCAGGTGCCCCACAGCCTCCCTGGGCACCGGCTTTTGCAGTTCCTCCCCGATCCTGGCGCAGATCTTTCCTGCCAGCCGGTAGGACTCGGGAAACTGTGTTCTGGCATATTCGTCCATATCCAGAGTTACTGGTTCCTGGTCCCGGATCCGCACCAGAAGATAGCGCAGATGGGCCGCAAAACGTTCAAACATAAAGGAATGGGGATCCAGCTTTATTTTCATCTCATCTTCAGCCATACTGACTACCAGTCTGATAAGGGTAACCATCTGGAGGGAATCCTCCAGCTTCTCGTCCATCCTGCCTGCGCGGATGTGGAGGGCAATATAGCCCACCTCGTCATCCAGCAGCAGGCACCCTGTGGCGGACGTGATCATATCCCTGGCAGCCAGCGCAATCTGATACTCCTCTGGGTAGAGGACGTGAATGTCCTTGTGAAATGGATTCTTTAAGAGGATCCCGTTCTGCATCCGCTCTACAGCCACAGCAATATGGTCTGCAAGGGGGATCAGGATATTGGGATTTAAGGTTCCCAGCTCCTGACCGGCCAGATCCACCACCTTTCCGGCCAGTTCCAGAAAGGCAGGATCCATGCCGCTTAAGACCTGACGTCCCGTACGTCTCTTCTCTTCCCGGTCTACGATGGTGTAGCGCTTGGTATTCTCATCCCGCTCAAAACGCTCATTGACGTGCTTTCCAAAGCCAATGCCGCTCCCCAGCAATATGGCTTCTTCCTCCCGCTTCATATCGTACACCAGTACTCCGTTATTGTTCAAAACCTTGATCACACGGTACATTCACTATCCCCCATTCTATCCCTCCAGAAGGTCTGCCCCATGCTCCAGCGCCTTAATCGTCTTCTCCTCCGGCACCTGGACGGATGCTCCCTCCGGCAATGCTGTAAAGATAACCATACATGCCTCTGATACTGCATTCTCCCGGACATAAGCCAGATCAAACCGCATCATCGGATCACCCTTTTTCAGGGAGTCTCCTTCCTTCACAAGGGTCTCAAAGCCTTTTCCTTCCAGCTTCACCGTGTCCACACCAATGTGAAGCATGAATTCCGTTCCGTCCGCCGTCTTAAGACCAACTGCATGACCGGTGGGGAATACAAATGCCACCTGGCAGTCGCAGGGTGCCAGAACTTCTCCATCGGAGGGCATCACCATATAGCCGTCACCGATCATTTTCTGGGCAAAGGTTACATCCGGTGCATGCTCAATGGGTTCCACATGGCCGCTGAATGGGCTGTAGAGAGGAATCCGCCTGGATGCTGTGGCGGCTTTGCCTCCACCAGACTGGCCTGCTGCCCCCCTGCTGCCTGCGGCTCCTTTTCCAGCCAGGGCCTCTCCTGATCCGGAAGCCGCCTTACCGGAATCGCTCTTAGCACCGGCAGTATTTTCTTCCGCTGCCTTTTCCTGGTTTTCTGTCCCATCACCACCATGGTACTCCTCATCCGGTGCCGTCGCCATATAGCGCACCAGATCTGCCTTGATATTGGGCACTGTCGGGCCGTAGATCACCTGAATACCCTGACCTTTACGGATCACTCCGGCAGCTCCGGTTTTTTTAAGAATGCCTTCATTTACCAGCTCCGGCTTGTGGACGGTACAGCGCAGACGGGTGATGCAGCAGTCCACATCGGCTACATTTTTCTTGCCTCCAAGGCCATTGAGGATCATATGGGAACGTTCATCCTCTACTGCCCCGCCTTCTTCCCCGGCCTGCTTCCTGGCGTTTACATCGCTTCTGGTATACAGCTTCACTTCCTCGCTGTCATCACGGCCCGGAGTCTTTAGGTCAAACTTGATGATCAGGAACCGGAACAGCAGGAAATACACTGCAAAATAGACCACGCCCACAACCGGGATCCAGTACCAGCTGGTCTTGGCAGCCCCCGGCAGGATACCGAACATCACCAGGTCAATGATACCGCCTGAAAAGGTCATACCAACGCCCACATTTAAAATATGCATCAGCATGTAAGCCGCGCCTGCCAGCACACTGTGAACCGCATACAAAAACGGTGCCACAAAGATAAAGGTGAACTCAATGGGCTCGGTAATACCTGTCAGCATGGCTGTCAGGGCCGCGGAGATCAGAAGACCGCCTGCCACCTGCTTCTTCTCAGGTTTTGCCGTCTGGTACATGGCCAGGGCCGCGCCCGGAAGACCGAAGATCATGAACGGGAACTTACCAGCCATAAACCGCGTACCCGGATTCACGCTGAAATGGGCGATCTCTCCCATATGGCCCAGCTGGGCAAAGAAAATGTTCTGGGCACCATAGACCATCTGGCCTGCTACCTCCAGCTGACCGCCTACAGCCGTCTGCCAGAATGGCATATAGAATACATGATGCAGACCAAAAGGAATAAGTGCACGTTCAATGATACCATATATCCAGGTACCCACGTAGCCGGAGCTGTTCACCAGGGCGCCCAGGCCATAGATACCGGTCTGGATCACCGGCCATACAAAGTACATGAGAATACCCACAAAGATATAGACCAGACTGGAAATAATCGGTACAAAACGGGTACCTCCGAAGAAGGAAAGCACCTGGGGAAGCTGGATATTATAAAATTTGTTATGAAGGGCCGCAACACCCAGGCCCACGATCACACCACCGAATACACCCATCTGCAAAGATGAGATCCCCAGCACTGTAGTGACAGAGCCATCCAGCATCCCTGCCGTCTGTTCCACGGAACCGACCACACCGGCCAGGGCATTGCCTGCCGCGTCCATGAGCTCCGGGGCTGTGACCAGCTTGCCAGAAAGCACCAGCATGGCATGAATTGCCGTGTGCATGATAAAAAAGGCGATGACGCTGGCCAGGGCTGCTACTTCTTTCTCCTGTCTGGCCATACCAACTGCCACGCCGATGGCAAACAGTAACGGCAGGTTCTCAAATACCACATTACCACAGCTGTTGAGGACATTTAAGAATCCGTTAAGCAATGTCCCCGGCCCCAGAAGTCCTTCCAGATGATAGGCACTGATCATGGTTCCGTTGGTGAAGGAACCGCCGATTCCCAGCAGAAGTCCTGCCACGGGAAGGATCGCGATCGGGAGCATGAACGAGCGTCCGACTCTCTGCAATACACCAAAAATCTTGTCTTTCATTTCTCTCTCCTGCTTTCTTTGAGATTTGGCCGGACCGGGAAGCAAGACAATCCCCCTGCTGCACCGCATAAGCTTAAGGCAAGAAATCTGCTCCCGGGATTTCCCCGGACTCATGCAAGGCAGCGTCAGATAAAAAAGGCATAAACTCCCCTTGCCACAGCCATCTAACGCTGTACAGTGGATAGTTTATGCCTGATCGTACATCGCTATCAGTAACACACTCATCACTTACATGAAAATTATATTGAAACTTCATAAATTTGTCAATATATTTTCCAGAATATGGATGTTTTTGTGTATATTGCACTATATGGATTGTGTAAATTTACCAAATAGGTTTTACAAGCATATTTCCTCCTGCAATTTCAAAGAATAGATGATCTTCTCCTTCACCGTCTTTCCGGTCATCTGCTGCAGAGCCCGCTCATAGTATTCCAGCTGACGCTTGTATCTGTCCACCAGCTCCTGGCCGCTGGTTACATAATCGGTCTTGTAGTCCACCAGCACCAGTTGTCCATCCTCCTCAAAGCAGGCATCCAGAATACCCTGGATCACCACCAGCTCATCCGAATCGGCGGCATCCATCTCTCTGGCGGGAATCCCCATGACAAACTGCTGTTCCTTGTGGAGACGTCCTTCCTGCTGGGCCTGACTCATGCGCCTTCCCAGACCGGATTTCAGGAATCGCCAGATCACCCGGCAGTCAATCAGGCCATAAGCCTCCCTGGAAAAACGGTTCTGGTCTACCATGTTCCGGAGAAAGGCTTCCACATCCCCGGAGCTTTTCACCTGGTCAAAGGCAAGAAGCTCCAGGGCCCGGTGATAAGCCGTACCTCTGGTGGCGCCGAAGCGGCTGATACCAGGTGAAAATGTTTTCGGTACCGGGACCCTGTCTGAGGGTAGAGACGGCTTTATTACTGAACTGCCAGACTCCAGAACCTCCTCTAAGCCTGCGGTCTCCGCTTCATCGGTCATCTGGCCCAGCTTTTTCAGTTCTGATACAGACATCTTCGTATGAAGAGTGATATCTGCCTGCCAGGGATACTGGTAGTCCAGATACCGTTCCAGAAGCGCCCTGAACTGGGGGTCCGGCCCTGGACCCTTTTGTCTTCCCAGCCTATAGAGGGATTCCCTGGACTGCTGGTTTTTCAGCTGACGCACCAGCTCCTCCCCCACCAGCTCTGCTACCGGTACCTTGACCAGGGAAATGCGGACCGGATCATCCCTGTGAGCGCCCATACTCATAAGCAGCCAGTCCAGGTAAGAACCGGCAGCTGCCAGGATTGTATAAGGAATCTGAGCATGTCCACCCACCACAGGAACCTGGGCATATTTTTCCAGTGATTTTTCCAGATACCGGTCTGTGCCAGTCATAACCAGCTGCTCTCTGGCACGGGTCATGGCCACGTACAGCACCCGCAGCTCCTCTCCAAGATTGTCCAGATCCATCTTGCGGCGGAGAACATTCTTCTTAAGGGTGGTTGTTTTGAGCCTGCGCTCCAGATCCAGATAATCTGTTCCGATTCCCAGATCAGAATCAATCAGGATCCTGCCACGTACATCCTGGCGGTTGAACTTCTTTCCCATGCCTGCCAAAAACACTACCGGGAATTCCAGGCCCTTGCTCTTGTGAATGCTCATGATGCGGACCGTATTGTCCTCTTCCCCCTGGACCAGTGCTTCTCCAAAGTCTGTATTGTACTTTTTCAGATTCTCAATATAACGCACGAAATGGAACAGCCCCCGGTAGCTGGTACGCTCATACTCGGATGCCTTCTCCACCAGCATGTCCAGATTGGCCCTGCGGGTCTGGCCTGCAGGCATGGCAGAAACATAGTCATAATAACCGGTGTCCTCATAGATACGGTAAAGCAGCTCATGGATGGGAAGATATGTGCTCTCCCGGCGGAATCTGGTCAGGAGGCCGGTAAGCCGGCAAAGCTTTTGTGTAAGCTGCCAGCTGCTCTCCTGTCCCCCAATAAAAGGCAGAGGTTCTGCACCTGTTTCTGCGGCTCGCATTTCTGCTGCCCCTGTCTCTGCCGCCCTCACTTCTTCCTCTGGGTTCCTTGTCTCTGCCGCCCTTACTTCTTCCTCCGGAGTCCTTGTCTCTGCCGCCCTTACCTCTTCTGCCTCTTCAGCCGCCTCTTCCTCTGCCGCCATCCTCTCCAGATACAGCTTCACTGCCGCAAAGATCCCCCGGTCCTGCCCTTTCTCTGCCGAGGCCTTGTAGGCGGCCATTACCTGCGCCAGCTCTACGTCACTGACACCAATAAATGGTGCCTTGAGAACAGCTGCCAAAGGTATATCCTGCATAGGATTATCGATTACAGAGAGAAGACTCAGCATAGTCTCCACCTCAGGCGTGTTGAAATATCCCATACGGGATTCCGCATAGGCAGGAATCCCTTCATTCATCAGCACCGACAAAAATGTCTCCGTCCAGCCTGTGGTGCTGCGCAGAAGAATCACCATATCCCGGTACTCTGCCACCCGGTAACCGCCGGAGTCTCCCAGCCGCTTATCCCACACCAGCAGTCCGGACCGGGAATCTGTCATCTCCCGGATTTTCCGGACAATCAGCTTCGCCTCCAGCTCCCTGGCGGTAAAGTCTGCTGCCTCCTCGTCCAATTGGGAAAGGGCCGCAGACCCGGTGTCTACAACCAGCAGTTCCGGGATATCAGCCGTATGTCCGGCCGGTGCAGCTGCCTCTGAAATCTCATCCGGCTGCATTGCGGATTCTGCCGGATTCACCTTCTCCACCTCCGGAAACACTGCCCCCGGATGCAGCGCCGTCTCCTCTGTATAACAGATTCCCCCCATATTCTCTGTCATGATCCGGTAAAATACATCATTGATCCCGTCCAGCACCTTTTTCCGGCTGCGGAAATTCTGATGCAGCTCGATCTTCCGGCTGGGAGCATCCCCGGCCTGGTCATAGTCTGCATAGGAGTGATATTTTTCCTGGAACAGCTCAGGTCTGGCCAGACGGAACTTGTAGATGCTCTGCTTCACATCCCCCACCATGAAGATATTGGGCTGCCCGAAGCGCTCCCCGGAAACCGCCTGCAAAAGGGCCTCCTGCACCAGGTTGCTGTCCTGGTACTCATCCACCAGCACCTCCTCATACCGGCGGCTCAGGGTATCGGCTGCCTCTGTATACTGATAGGGAAGCTTTGGCCTCCCGTCCTGGCTGACGATCAGCACCTTCAGGGCCTCATGCTCCAGATCGTTAAAATCCACCAGATTCCGGTCCCGTTTCTTCTCCTGGTAACGACGCCCATACTCTCTGGCCAGCTCCAGGAGCATCCGGGTGCTGTCTGCGGTCCCTGCCATGTCCGCCAGCATTTCCTCCGGCTCACCCATACAGTAGAGTTCCTTCAGATTCTTGACCGCCTTCTTGACCCGGTCCCTGCAGCCGGTCACATAAGCCTTCTTCTCCTGATCCACCTCCTTGCTGCGGACCGTAGCCAGCCGCATCCAGGTGCAGGCCCCAAGGTGTCTGCTGATCTGCGGAAAATCCCCGGCCTCCAGGATTTTTGCCAGCTGCCGCCCGTCATCCACCAGCATAGGCTCATAAGAAACCAGGTACTCATCCTCCCGGCAGACCTCTGCCGCGTCAGCAATCTGGACATGCAGCTCCCTCACCTGGCCTCTCAGATCCTCTATGAGAAACTGCATCCATGGGAAATGCTCCAGACCGGAAGCATTTCCGGCGTCCAGCTCCTGAAGGCAGGCGTCGAACCAGATCTCCGGGTAGGGGTTACTCTGGGCGAAGGTGTAGACCTGCATAATATAGTCCTCGATCCCCCCATCGCTTTTCCCCGTGGCATAAGTCTCCACAAAGCGGGTAAATGCCTCCCCGCCGGATGTATAGTAATCCTCAATCATTTCCCCCATAACATCCTGCCTGAGGAGCATCAGCTCCCCCTCATCCCCGATCCTGAAGGAAGGATCCAGATCCAGCATATTAAAATGCTCCCGGATCAGGTTCAGGCAGAAGCTGTCAATGGTGGTGATCTGGGCGTGATGGACCAGAGTTGCCTGGATCTGGAGATGTTCATTGTCCGGCGTCTCCTCCAGCTTCTTCTCAATGGCAGCTCCTATCCTCTCCCGCATCTCGGCAGCAGCCGCATTGGTGAAGGTCATCACTAACAGCTTGTCAATATCCAGAGGATTCTCCTCATCGGTGATCATACGGATGATCCGCTCCACCAGCACGGCGGTCTTGCCGCTTCCTGCCGCGGCACTTACCAGAAGATTGGTACCGCGGCTTTCGATCACCTGCTTCTGTCCCGGGGTCCATTTCACGGACGTCTGCTGCTTCGCCGTATCAGGTACCTGCATCTGGTCATGGGAGTCTCCCCACGCCGCACCGGACATCTGCTGCTGGTCATGAACATGCTCCTGCGCCGCGCTGGTTTCCTGCTGCCGGTCATGGACATGCTCCTGCGCCGCACCGGACATCTGCTGCCGGTCATGGACATGCTCCTGCGCCGCGCTGGTTTCCTGCTGCTCATTCCTATAACCAGTGCATTCCTCTGTCTGACTCCTTACATTTCCTGACATACTTCCTCCCAGATCTCCTCGGATTTCCTGTTTTTCAGTTTCCGGTACTCATAGCCCGCCGTCTTCCTGTCAAAGCCGCAGACCGCATGGTAGGGACAGTAATCGCAGGCAGTGCGGCTGTCTCTCCGGTAAGGATCCACTCCTGTCTCTCCAGCCAGAATCTCCCTGCCGGCTGTCTCTACCTTCCTGTGGACAAACTGCCGCAGCTTCTCGAACCGCTCCCCGGATGCCACATGGGAGCGCTCCGCCTGAACCTCCCCATCCTTTAACACCACCGGGATGATATCTGACTCCTTCTCAATGGTGTTGTCCAGATGACGGATGGCCTCCAGCTGGCTGTTGACCAGACCGTTCATCCGAAGCTGTTTTAAGATCTCCCGGTCAATGCGCTCCTTGTCGTCCTTCCCGGTTTTTTCTGCCAAAGGATCAGCGATATTGTAGTACAGAATTCCCGCCGGAACCACCTCCTGTCCAGGGAATCTGCGCTGGGCCAGCTCCATAACCGCATCCATATACACCACCAGCTGAAGCTGCAGCCCATAGTAAAGGGACACCAGATCAAAGCGGGTGCTGCCTGACTTATAGTCAATGATCTTCACATACACCTTTTCACCGTCCTGGCACAGATCCATCCGGTCGATCCGCCCTCTCAGGTGGATCTCCTCGTCCTCGGACAGCGAGATCTTCATGGCCTTCAGATTGTCCACGGCGGAGAAGGCCACCTCGAATCCGGCCGGTTCGAAATCCCCTTTCAGGATCTGCTGCTGGAGCGCCCACACGGTTCGCTGGGCGATGCTCTCCACCCGTCTGGCCAGATAGCTGTTGCGGGAGGAGCTGCCCAGAATCTGGTTGCCATATTCTTTGGTGACCTGCTCCACGCAGGATTTCACCAAGGCTGTGCGCTCCTCCTCCGTGACCGTGCGCCAGTCAAGACCTGCCTCCTTCATCCGTTTGAAGCACAAATCAATGGAATCATGGAACAGATTTCCCATATCCGCGGCCCCGATCTCAAAATGCTGCCGTTCCATCAGCTCCAGACCGTATTTGAGGAAATGTGCATAAGCGCAGGAAGCATACTGCTCCAGCCGGGTGACGCTGCCGCTGATGATATTCCCATAGAGCGCCCGGGCCACCGCGTGGCCGATCCCCTGGTTCTCATACACGTAAAATGCCGCGTCCATCAGCATATTCAGCTCCTCCTGGTATTCTTCGGAGGAGACGAACCAACGGTAGATCTCCAGGAATCTCCTGTAATCCTCCCCGTCCAGGTCCTCTTCCCGCACACGGCGCAGTCCGGCAACCAGACGCCTTCTGGCCTCTGGCACCGAACAGGGGATACCGGCCTCTATTGTTTCTCCCACAGCACAGACCAGGGATGGGAACATCTTCCTCAGCTCCCCGATCAGGTAGGAGGCCCGACGGCTTCTGCCGTCAGGACCTACCCCGGCGTAGGAAACCACCAGCCGGTTGCCGGGCTTTGTCATCATCAGATAGAGGTAGAATCTCTGCTGGAAGCTGTCCTCCCTGGCACTGGGCGCCAGCTCCAGGCTGTGGGCTGTAAAGAACTCCCTCTCCTGGTCAGACAAAAGGCTGCCCTTCTCCTGGCGGGCCGGAACAATGCCGTCGTTGACCCCCAGGAAAAACAATACCCGGATATGGGCCAGTCTGGTGCGGATGATATCACCCACCACCACCCGGTCCACAGTTGCCGGGATCACCCCTACAGACAGCTCTGCAAAACCTGCATCCAGGATTTCCATGAACTCCTTCCGTCCTGCCCTCTCGTCTCCCAGAAGATCACTCAGACGGCCCAGAAGCTCCGTCACCATCCCATAGATCTGACCATATTCCCTGGCGGTCCGGTATTCTCCGGCAGCGTTGAAATATTCCTGGTAAGCAAGCATTTTCTCCTCAATCTGGCAGTCCTCCAGCAGAACCAGGATAGCACCTGCCATATCACTGATGGTGATCTGCTCCCTGCCAAAGGCCTCCCTCATGGCAAAGAGGGGTGCCAGAGTCTGATCCCTGAACGCGTTCAGCTCAACCAGATTTAAGGAAGCACCTCCCCGGCAGGTACGCTCCCAGTTTTCCCCCCACCGGCGGTGCCCCCGGATCCCCATGGCCAGCACGTAATTCTCCAGCCGGTCTGTCATCTCCTTGTCCTGGGTCACCAGCCCGGTCCGCAAAAACCGGAATACACTTTCATAAGAAAAATCCCGCCGCACCACCTCCAGGGCGGAGCGGATCAGCTCCACCATGGGATTGTCCAGAATATTGGCCCTGTCGTCCATAAAATAAGGAATCCCGTTCTGTTCAAACTCATGGGCAATCTCCCGGCCATATCCGGCCAGATCTCCGGTGATCACTGCCATATCCCGGTAGCGCATCCCCTCGTCCCTGACCAGCTCCTGCATACGGTGAACCATGCAGGAGATCTCTTCCGAGGGGTTGGCGGCCTGGAAAAGTTCCAGGGAAGGCTGATTGTGATGGCCACAACTCCCGCCGCCGTCCTGCCCCGGCACCTCCTGATATCTGGCCTTCCTGTAACGGAATAAGTTCTGCTCCAGAAATGCCAGCTCCGGCGCCTTCTCAAACCTGGGACGCTCCTTCAGGCGGATATCCTCAAGAACAGGGATCTGGTTTTTCTCTGCCAGTCCGGCCAGACGGCGTGCCATCTGGTGACTCATATAAAACAGATTCTGCATCCCCACAGGGCGCATGAGGTTCTCTGCGCTGTCCGCAGTCACGGTTACAGTCACCTGTCTGGCATACACCATGAACAGTTCCAACAGCCGGTACTGGACCGGTGTAAAGCCCGTAAAACCGTCCAGGGACACCGCGCTGTTCTTCAGCATGGCGGAACGGGGCAAAACCCGGCAGAGAACATCCAGCACCTCCTCCGCCGCAATATAATGTCCGTCAATATACTCCCGGAATGCCTGAAACACCACGGCAAAGTCCTCCAGCTTCTGCCGGAAAAGAGCCGAACCTGCATCCTGGGCCACTTCCCGCAACATATCAGGGGTAATACCGTACTGGTAGAACTCAGAGATCATGGATTTCAGCTTTCCCACAAATCCGCTCTGATCCAGATGCCCCTGGAATACCACCAGCTCCCTCCTGTGCTTCCCTGCCACCTTTCGCAGCACCATGGACTTGCCCATATCATCCAGAACCTGCAGATTCTCCACTGCCAGCTCCTCAAATACCCTGTAGGCCAGACGCTCAAAGCTGACAATGTCAATATTCATGGTGCCATGGCTGGGATGGCGGGTCACAATATCCTTCTGGGTCTGCATAGTGAACTGCTCTGGTACGATCATAAAATACAGCTGCCCTGGGTGAAGGATGGATTCTTCTATAATCCTGTCATATAAAAGGGTGGTCTTGCCGGAGCCGGAACCACCGATGATCATTTGTAATGCCATATTCTTCTCCTGTTATGTATGGTTTGTCAGTATCTTCCTCTGTTCTGATGTGCATCTTCTTGTTTCCGAAAAGCGTCGGAAACAAGAAGCTCCGGGCGTTCCGCCCTATATCAATTTACACGGAAAAGTGCTTACGCAAGCAAAAGCGTGCTTGCGACACACTTTTCCGTGTAAATTGATGCACATCAGAACGCTGACGCATAATTTCTCTTCTCCGGGAATAGATTATATCAAACATGCACGGAGGTTTCCCTATGAGTTCCAAAACCAAAATTGTCGTCCTGCGGATGAAGGAGATCATCTATACTGCGATCTTTCTTGGCCTCGGCATATTGCTTGTGCTGCTTCTTTTCATTATGTTCCGCCCCAGCAACGATGCACCCGCAGCTTCTGACAGAGTCCTCTATACACCTGGCGTCTATTCTGCTGCCCTGAAGCTTGGCGCCCAGGAGGTCAATGTGGAAGTTGCTGTCGATACCAGCCAGATCACTTCAGTCACTATGGTTCCCTTAAGCGATTCAGTTGCTACCATGTACCCTCTGGTACAGCCTTCCTTCCAGAACCTGGCTGATCAGATCTGCACCCTTCAGACTGTGGAAAATCTCTCCTACCCGGAGGAAAGCCGTTACACCTCACAGGTGCTGATACAAGCCATCAAACGGGCACTGGACAAAGCCGCTGTTGACTAAAATGTGCCGTATTGGTTTTACCTGCCGAATACATTACATACCCATATCCCGGGATATATACAAAAGGACATCCTGACAGCCTGCGCCGGTGGATGTCCTTTTTTGTAATGGTTATGATATCCAGGTGTTTTCGTGTTTGGCAGTCTCATTGCCGCCGGCCTCACTGTCTGAAGGCTCTTCCCCAACAGAATCCTTTCCGTCAGCAGCGTCTTCTTCGGCCTCTTTCTTCTCTCCGTCCTTCTTCTCCTCCGGCTCCGGAAGCCCTTTGCACTCCCGGAAAATCTTCATGAACTCCTTGCCGGTAATGGTCTCTTTCTCGATCAGGAACTCTGCGATCTTGTCCATCACCTCCCGGTTCTCGCCAAGGAGGCGTTTCGCCTCGTCGTAGGCCGCCTTCAGGATCCGCATGACTTCCCCATCTACCTCAGCCGCCGTGGCATCGCCGCAGTCCATGACAGTCTTCCCGGTCAGATACATATCCTGACGGGAGGAAAGAGCCATAAGACCGAACTTCTCGGACATACCGTACTGGGTCACCATGGACCGGGCCAGACGGGTGGCCCGCTCAATATCATTGGCCGCGCCTGTTGTCACGGTCTCGAACACCAGCTCCTCTGCCGCGCGTCCTCCCAGAAGACCTACCAGCATGGCTTCCAGCTCTTTCTTGCTGTTTAAGTATTTCTCCTCCTCCGGAACCTGCATCACATAGCCCAGCGCTCCCATAGTCCGGGGCACAATGGTGATCTTCTGTACCGGCTCCGCATCCTTCTGGAGAGCACTTAAGAGGGCATGGCCCACCTCATGATAGGACACGATCCGCCGCTCCTCCTTGCTGAGTACCCGGTCCTTCTTCTCCTTACCTACCAGTACCACTTCCACGGATTCGAAAAGATCCTTCTGGCTCACAGCGCTTCTGCCCCGCTTAACTGCCAGAATCGCCGCTTCATTGATCATGTTGGCAAGATCAGATCCTGCCGCACCTGATGTCGCCAGGGCAATGGCATCCAGATCTACCGTCTCATCCAGGGATACATTCTTGGCATGTACCTTCAGAATATCCACACGGCCTTTGAGATCCGGCTTCTCCACAATGATCCGCCGGTCAAAACGTCCCGGTCGCAGAAGTGCCGGGTCCAGAACCTCCGGACGGTTTGTGGCAGCCAGAATCAGAAGTCCCTTGGAAGAGTCGATTCCGTCCATTTCGGAAAGAAGCTGGTTTAAGGTCTGCTGCTGTTCGGATTCCCCGCCGCCGCCAAAATTGCTCCGGCTGCGCCCGATCGAATCAATCTCGTCAATAAAAATAATGCAGGGAGAAGTCTGCTGGGCCTGCTTGAACAGATCACGCACACGGGACGCGCCCACGCCCACATACATCTCCATAAAATCTGAACCGGACAAAAAGTAGAAAGGCACCTTGGCTTCACCGGCCACCGCCTTGGCAAGCAGAGTCTTGCCTGTACCAGGCGGGCCCACCAGCAGCGCGCCCTTAGGCAGCTTGGCCCCGATATGGGTGTATTTCCCCGGATTCTGCAGGAAATCCACCAGCTCCACCAGGGATTCCTTGGCCTCATCCTCACCAGCCACATCGGCGAAGGTGACCCCTGTCTCCTTCTGCATATACATCTTGGCCGTACTCTTCCCTACGCCCATGATACCGCCGCCCATGCGCTTCATCATGAAATTCATGAAAATGACGATGCACAAGAAGGGTACCAGAAAGCCGATGATCTGTTCCATGAGTACGCTGGAGTCCTGACGCTCCCTGTGCCAGTCCACCTCATGCTCCGTCAGGCGGTCCACCAGACCATAGTCGCCCTCCATACGGACCACATAATACCCTACCATAGGATTCTTGCCGGCCTCTTCCTTATAGGTAAAATCAATCTCCGTATTCCTGACCACCGCCGTGTCCACTTCTCCCTCGGTAACGGCAGCTACAAACTCATTGTAGCTTACCTCCTCCCGCTGGGCGTTGGTGAGGACATCCTTCATAGTCGTCACCGCAAAAAATGTGATCAATGCCGCAAACACAAGAATGAAAATCTGGTTCTTTGGAATCTTATTATTATTTCCATTCTCCTGTTGATGATTATTATTCTCCATGTAGCTTCTGGTCTCCTGTTATTGTGTTCTTTTTATTCTATACCCTGTCCACGAACCATCCACCTGCCCGGGCTGTCAGACGCCGGATCTGCTTCCATGGTCATGGCACAATACAATCTACATTATAAGGGCAATATGTGCAGAAATCAAGGAAACAAAAACTTAATTTATAAAAGTTTTTTAAAAAATTATGGATTTTCTGTTTTTCTGGTTGTATAATAGGCAAATATTTTAATTATATAGGAAGCTGCAGAGGCTTCTTCCAGTCGGATGGGCGGCGCATGGATATGCGCCGTCTGCCTTTTTACCATATTCCATCATCACAGGAGGTCCTTCTATGCCCGTAAAGTATGTCTTCGTCACTGGCGGTGTTGTTTCCGGTCTCGGAAAGGGTATCACCGCAGCCTCCCTGGGCCGTCTTTTAAAAGCCCGGGGCTACAAAGTCACCATGCAGAAATTTGATCCCTACATCAACATTGACCCGGGCACCATGAATCCGGTCCAGCACGGCGAGGTATTTGTCACCGATGACGGAGCCGAGACAGACCTGGATCTGGGGCATTATGAACGCTTCATTGACGAAAGCCTGACAAAGAATTCCAATGTCACCACCGGCAAGGTCTACTGGAGTGTCCTCCATAAGGAGCGCCGGGGCGACTTCGGAGGAGGTACAGTCCAGGTAATCCCCCACATTACCAATGAGATCAAGAGCCGTTTCCACCGCAACTATTCCACCACGGAGACAGAGATCGCCATCATCGAGGTAGGCGGCACTGTAGGCGATATCGAGAGCCAGCCCTTTCTGGAGGCCATCCGCCAGTTCCAGCATGAGGTAGGCCATGAAAATGCCATCCTGATTCACGTAACCCTGATCCCCTATCTGCGGGCCTCCGGTGAGCTGAAGACCAAACCCACCCAGGCCAGCGCCAGGGATCTCCAGGGCATGGGCATCTGGCCGGATATCCTGGTCTGCCGGAGTGAATATCCCTTAGACGACAGCATCCGCTCCAAGATCGCTCTCTTCTGTAATGTTCCCAAGAGCCATGTGCTTCAGAATCTGGATGTGGAGGTTCTCTACGAGGCACCTCTGGCCATGGAGGAGGAGCACCTGGCCCAGGTAGCCTGCCAGTGTCTTAAGCTGGAATGCCCCGAGCCGGACCTGGCCGACTGGCGGGCCATGATCGACGCATGGAAACACCCCCAGCAGGAAGTGACCGTGGCCCTGGTTGGCAAATACACCCAGCTCCATGATGCCTATATCTCCGTGGTAGAGGCCTTAAAGCACGCCGGAGTGGCCCACCGTGCCCAGGTAGCCATCAAATGGGTGGATTCCGAGACAGTAACCTGGGAAAATGTGGGCGATATCCTGAGGGATGTCCGCGGCGTCCTGGTCCCCGGAGGCTTTGGCGACCGGGGTATTGACGGCAAGATCCACGCCATCCGCTATGCCAGGGAGAAAGGCCTGCCCTTCCTGGGACTCTGTCTGGGCATGCAGCTTGCTATCGTGGAATTCGCCAGAAATGTCATCGGCTATACAGATGCCCACAGTGTGGAGCTGGATCCCCAGACCACCCATCCGGTCATCCATCTGATGCCGGACCAGAATGATGTGGAGGACATAGGCGGAACCCTGCGCCTGGGTTCCTACCCTTGTGTTCTTTCCAAAGACTCCAAAGCCTACCGGCTCTACGGCAACGTCAGCATCCAGGAGCGCCACCGCCACCGCTATGAGGTCAACAACGACTACCGGAAGGCTCTCACCGAACATGGGATGCTGCTGTCTGGTCTTTCCCCGGACGGGCGGATCGTGGAGATGATCGAGCTGCCGGACCATCCCTGGTTCGTAGCCACCCAGGCCCACCCGGAGCTGAAATCCAGACCAAACCGCCCCCATCCCCTGTTTGTAGGGTTTGTAGAGGCGGCGCTTAAAGAGTAAATACTGGCGCAGGCATCCGGCCCCCTGCAAGAGCTTTCGACCGGTCCCTGACAGGCGTCACTGGCGCCTGTCAGAATCGTGAAGAGATTCAAAACGGCCGACATTATGGCAGCAAATTGGTTTCCATTATTTTCTTATTATGAAACATTCCCCGCCGTCCATACTAAAGAGTGTCTGAAACTATCGTTGTACCTGCCATTGGTTCTTGTCCGCGGCGGCATCTTCCTGTCCGTCCCCGGGCAGACAAGGAAATGCCGCCGGGAGAATCCTGGCGGATTTTCTTCTAATTGTTGACCGGAATGGCAGGCAGCCACTCTTTATACGAGGTGACAAATCAAATGAATACCAGAAAACATGCAAATACCAGCAGCTCCATGTCCCAAACCGGTACCCAGTCTGAGGGAGAGATCTTCCGCTCTGCCGCGCCGGTTTCCCGGTTCTCTGACTCTGCCGGCCCCGGAGAAAAGCCGGAAATCCGCAACGATCCCTATGGCTGCGACAACCCCGATGGACTGGACATCCGGGCCAGTTCCACCATGGACTGCACCGGACTCATCCCGTCTCTGCCGGAGTCTGATGCCGAGCTGGAATCCTATGCGGAGCTGTATCATTATCCGGCGGACATCTTCAAAGGATGAGTCCAAAACCCTCTACAAGGTAACCAGATCCCCCAGAATCTCCTTCTCCGCGAACAGCGCTGTGGCCCCGCCTGTATGCCAGAAGACCACAGTGCTGCCTGCGGGAACCCTGCCGGTACGGATGTAATCCAGCATCCCGGCAAAAGCTTTGCCGGAGTACACAGGATCCAGAAGCAGCCCCTCCTCCCGGGCCAGCAGGCGGATGGCCTGGCTGGAGGCCTCATTGGGGATCTCATACCCAGGCTGGTAATAGTTCAGGTCTGTATGAAGATCCTGGGGCGCTACCTTCACAGCCTCTGCTCCGATTGCAGCCAGGGTCCGGCCAGCCAGATCTGCGGACTTCTGCAGATAGATCTCCTCCTTATGGCTTACGTTAATGGAGACGATCTCTGTATGGGAACCAAGAAGCTTCTTTCCGGCCTGGAGTCCCGCCATGGTGCCGCCGGTGCCGGTGGCATGGAAAATGTAGTCAGCCTGAAAGCCAAGCGTCTCCAGCTGCTCCTCCAGCTCGATAAATCCACCCACAAATCCGGCGGAACCGATCTCGCTGGCGCCTCCCATGGGAACCTCATAGCAGCGGTGCCCCTGAGCCTCCAGACGTGCCATATGCTCTTTGGCCATCTGGAAGGAGCGTTCCTCGGCGTCCGCTTCCGTCTCCCCCTCTTCTATATTCACGATATGTACCTCAGCTCCCATGATCCTATCCAGCAGAAGATTGGCCCGGATATCATTTTCATCCGGATCCACAACTGCTACCAGATACAGCACCGGCAGCAGCCCCCGCCTGCGGCAGGCAGACACGGTCTGCATGGCATGGTTGGACTGGGTCGCGCCATAGGTGAATACATAGTCGCACCCTCTGTTCTCTGCGTCCCCCAGAAGATATTCCAGCTTGCGGATCTTATTCCCGCCGAAAAGGCTGATGCCGCTGAAATCATCCCGCTTGATATACAGCTCCACCCCCAGCTTCTTCGAAAGATGCTCCAGCTTGTAAAGGGGCGTCGGGAAAAAGCCCAGCTCTACCCTGGGCAGACGTCCCAGAAGTTCCTTTGCGCCTATTTTGTCCATTGCTTTATATTCCTCCTCTTTGTTTTCGGTATTTTCCAAAACCACGCTCCCGGTTTGACAGTTTTCCGCTGTGGAAATAACCATTTTCAGATTAACCTTCCATCTCTCACCTTTCATATTTTAAAGTGCCGCCAGCTCTGCGAATGCTTCCGCAAAATACACTGAACACTTTCCCCGAACTGTTTCCGGTTGCAGGTTCTGCAGCATCAATACACCATGGTTCTGCTTTGAATAGTATAATTTCCTGTTTTCTGAAATACTTTTGGACAAGACATTTGTATCCTCCTGATTCAGCATAACCTTAAAATCACTATCCAACGCCAGGATCAGTTCGTCACTCAGTTTTTTGTATTCTCCCATAAAATATCCGTAATTCTCCATCCGGTTCTGATACTCTTTCAGAACATTTTTACGGACATATGGCTGGAATCTGGAAGAAAAATACTGATTCTCCTGACTATCCAGCACATTGGTGCCTGCCGGACCGTAGATACTCCCAAAGCTGTTTGCCCAATCCGCCAGAAACCAGGCCTCAATCTCTGGCGATGCCCAAAAGAATATAACCGGGAAATCCGCCTCTTTTCCAAGACGCGTCCGGATCTCCCGTTTTATGGTTTCGCATTGTTCCAGAAATTCCGGTGTCTTTGCAGATACCTTTGTGGTCTCATCGCCCTCAGTCTTCTGCATCGTATACCGTCCATCCAGATCATCCTCAATCAATACCGCATCAAACTCCTTCAATTCCTCCGGATGGTTTTTAATATACTGGTAAATGTATTTTATCAGACCCGGCCCCGTCAGACCACTCACTTCCTTTACCAGTTGTGCTTTGACGTCTGGAATTCTTCTTCTTGGCGGTTTGTTTGGACAGAATTGTTTTAAAAAAATATTTCCGTTTATTTTCTGCAAAAAGCATTGCATAGCTCCGGATTCTGTGAATCCTCCAGTGAAAAAGCAGGCAACCTTTACCATGGCCAGCCTCCTATTGCAGGATCATTGACACGGTACAGATCTCCCAGGAACCAGCCCCCTTCCAGTGCCTCCTCCATTCGCTCCCGGTCCAAAGCACGAAAACTGTTTTTTCCGATGGGATCATAGACATAAAGGTTCACCTTCCCCCCCAAAAAGCCTTCCGTAAACTCATCCAGAAAATCCGGGGAATGCGTGCTGATAAAACATTGCGCAATATTCCCGGACGTCTGCACCCATCTGGCAAACAGCTTCTGCCACGCAGGATGAAGATTCACCTCTGGTTCATCAATGGCAAGAAGTGATGGAGAATCTCCAGGCGGCATACTGAACAATAACGCCAAAAGCAACGCCTCAATCGTTCCATCTGAAACTTCGGACAGCAAAAATTTTCCCTGCTGTCGTACAAGCTGCATTCCGATCTTATCTAATCCTTTCACGACCCGTATATCTGTCAGATCTGGAATCAGAGACTTCATTTTCTGTTTGAACCGTTTTGCAAATGCCTTGTCTTCTGTACACAGACGCTCATAGAGATTGACCAGATTTGAACCATCCTTTTTCAAAACTGCGCCGTCAGACTGTGGGCTGCATAACTGCCGGATCGCTGAAAAGTCAAAACCGGACGAAGAGTATGAATAAAACCGTCTCAAATATGCCCGCAGCTCTTCCAGCATGGTAAAAATTGTTTCTCTTATATAGGGCTGCTCCAGCAATTCCTGATTCTGGATAACCAGCTTATCAAATTGCAGCAGTACAGTTTCATACTGACTCACCTCTGCTGTAGCTCGTTTGTTCTTCTGTCCCATCTTCAAAGCTGTGGAAAACCTGCCTGTTCCCGCCTGCTCCTGATGACACCTGAAGAAATTAAATGGATGATCACATTCAGGAAGGCTTTCCACACTGTCCAGAGACTCATTCGTCACACGAAAATCCTTCTGATCTTTTCCGGTATCAAAAGATAACGTATAATTTACATTTTGATCCTTCAAAGCAATCTGCCATCCCATACGGATTTCAGAATTTTTCCCGCCTTTTTTCAGCATTTCCGAAAAACCATTGCGCTGTACCTCTGACAAAAATCCCGTGGTTTCTGATGTTCCAGCCGAAATCATATTTCCACAAAATGAAAGTGCGCGGATCAGATTGCTCTTTCCGGCATTGTTAGGTCCAATCAGCAGATTAATACGTCCAAGTTCCATATTTTCAACTTGAATATTCCGAAAATTGGTACAACTGAATTGTCGAAGCATGGATTTCCCCCTCTATGAAATCTTTTTGTAACTGTTCAGCCCCCCCTGAACAGTTACATCCTTTCCGGCTCAGTAATCACCCTTCCTCAAAAGCTTCCTTAAATATGCAAAGGTCTTCCGCTCTCCCTGGTTCTTTAACATCAGGAGAATATACTCCAGCATTTCCTTGGTTCTGGGGTGCATGACACCGGTAAGATAGGGCTGTTCCCGCTGATAGTATTCCCAGGCGGAGCCGTCGTTATAATTCTTCCCCTGGTATACCCGGGAGGCGGCGATCCGGTCCATGATCATCTCTACCAGATAATTTACCGGCATCTTGCAGCCCACAAGGCCAAAACTGGCCTTGGAAAAATCGATCCAGTATTCGAAATGATGCTTATTCCTCCCTTTGTGATGGAGCCATGCGGTGGAATACCCCTTTTCGTCCCTCTCTGCCGCATTGGGGCTGCGGGTTCCCTGATAGTACCGGACTCCGGTCAGAAACTCGGCAGGACTGTATTTTGACAGATCATGTAAAAGCCCCTGTTTAAAAAGTCCCACCCGGAAGCAGTTTTTCATCACCAGAAGCTTGTGCTCTGTGATGGTCTTGAAATGATGTTTCGCATTTTCCCAGTTCATCTTACTCATCTCCAAAATCTCAAAAGTGGTTTTTCACCTTATAAAATGCCGCTGTTCACCAGGTGCATCTTTTTGCGGCTGGAACAAAGAATACTGCTGCACAAGATTCTTTGCCTGCGGCGGATCGCTTCAGCGATATAATTCCTCTCCGCCGCAGGCATTGGCTCACTTAGCGAATGTAATGAGCTTAGTGAACAAGCCCACTTCGTGTTGCGATCCTGCCCTAAAATATCTCATCTATTGGTTCCCCAATCGTCCCCTCCGGCATGGCCACGCCAAAATTCCTGGCAACTGTGGCGCCTACCGCGGCAAAGGTATCCTGCTCCGGCAGACTCCCACCATCCGGAAAGGCTTTGGAATAGACCAGCAGCGGCACATCCTCCCGGGTATGGTCCGTACCGGTGAAGGTGGGATCGTTGCCGTGATCCGCGGTGATCATCAGAAGATCCTCCTCTCCCAGAACCGCGAGAAGCTTCCCCAGCTTCTCGTCAAACCGTTCCAGTTCTTCCCCATAACCCACCGGATTCCTCCGATGGCCCCAGAGGGCATCAAAATCCACCAGGTTCACAAAACACAGCCCGTGAAACTCCTCCCCGGCCACCTGGATGGTCTGCTCCATGCCATGGACCGAACTTTTGGACTTTAAGGCACGGGTGATCCCGCAGCCGGAGAAAATGTCCTGGATTTTCCCGATGGAAATCACATCCAGCCCCTGGTCCTTCAGGGCATCCAGCACTGTCCGTCCAAAAGGCGGCACCGCATAGTCATGGCGGTTGCTGGTCCGCTTAAACTCTCCCCGGCGTTTTCCCACATAGGGACGGGCGATGACACGGCCTACTTTCCATTCATCCCGCATGGTCAGCTCCCTGGCGATCTCACAGCACCTGTACAGCTCTGCCAGATCAAAGGTCTCCTCATTGCCGCAGATCTGCAGCACCGAATCTGCGGAGGTGTACACGATCATATGCCCTATGGCGATCTCCTCCTCTGCCAGCTCCTCCAGAATCGCTGTACCGCTGGCGCTCTTATTGCCGATAACCTTATGACCGGTCCGCCGTTCCAGCTCTGCCACCAGCTCTGGCGGAAATCCATGCTCCGTGAAGGTGATGAACGGCTTCTCGGTCTTCAGTCCCATAAGCTCCCAGTGGCCCGTCATGGTATCCTTGCCCCGGCTCCGTTCATGAAGCCTTGTATAGTACCCCTCCGTTTTCTCCACCGGCGCCACCTGCCTTAAAGGGTGCAGATTCGCAAGCCCCAGCCGCGCCAGATTGGGGATGTTGAAATGCTCCACGCTGTCGGAAATATGTCCCAGGGTATCGGTCCCGGCATCCCCATAGTCCGCCGCATCCTTAGCAGCCCCTATTCCCAGGGAATCAATGACAATCACAAATATGCGTTTCCAGGTCTTTTTGCCCATTTTGTTCCCCCTCCCGTATATAACAAGTATATGTAACTTCCCCCGTTCAGGCCAGATTCTCCGGCCCAAAGCCCAGAGGAAGAAGCTCCTCCAGACGGTATTCCTTCCACTGTCCTTCTTCTTCCCCCACAGCCAGTATGATCCGGAATTTCTCCGGATTGCAGAATTCCATCATCACCTGGCGGCATACACCGCAGGGAGCCGTATAGGATTCCAGTCTGCCTTCCTTTCCTCCTACGATACAGATGGCCTCAAACTCCCGTTCTCCCTGGCTGACCGCCGCAAAGAACGCAGTCCGCTCCGCGCAGTTGGTAGGCGTGTAAGCGGCATTCTCAATGTTGCAGCCCTGGTAGATCTTCCCGCTTCTGGCCAAAAGTGCGGCTCCCACCTGAAAATGAGAATAAGGAGAGTAGGATCTGCCCATGGCCTCTATGGCAGCACGGATCAGTTCCTGATTTGTAACGGTTGTAAACATATGCAGCCACCTCCCTGTCTTTCTTGTATTCTGTATTTGTAACAGTTCAGACGGGCATCTCCATGCCCCCGCAAAGTCCTTGTATCGTCTCTGCCTCTCTGGCCAGCCGTACCACCCGGCTGCTTCCCAGGCGTCCGGCACCCAGATCCAGGAATTCCCGGGCATCCTCCAGGCTGCCGATACCGCCGGCTGCCTTGATCTGCACATTCTCTCCCACATGCTCCGCAAACAGCCGGACATCCTCCGGTGTGGCACCTGCTTTGGAAAAACCGGTAGAGGTCTTGATAAAGTCCCCACCGGCCGCCGTGACCACCTGGCACATCCGTACCTTCTCCTCCTCCGTCAGAAGGCAGGTCTCAATAATCACCTTTAAGATCTTATCCCCGCATATTTCCTTCAGGCTGCGTATCTCTGCCTCCACCAGATCGAAGCTTCCGTCCCTTACCCATCCCAGGTTGATAACCATGTCGATCTCATCCGCCCCGTCCTCCAGGGCCTTTCTGGTCTCAAATGCCTTGACCGCTGTGGTGTTGTAGCCATTGGGAAAGCCGATGACCGTACAGACGGTCATCCGGTCTCCCACATACTCTCTGGCCTGCTTTACATAGGAAGGCGGGATACAGACAGAGGCTGTATGATACGCCATGGCCTCATCACAGAGGATACGGATATCCTCCCACCCCGCGGTCTGGGACAGCTGGGTATGGTCCACATGGGTCAGAATGTCTTTGATTTCTGTCTTGTCCATAATATATGAATTCCTCCTGAATCCTCCTAAAATCAGGGCTCCTTGGGCAGTTCCCTGCTGCCATCTTTCTTAATCAGAATCCGTATGGCCTCCACAGCCGTGCGGATAGCCGCGTCCGTGTCATGGATGATGGGATTGGCCAGCCCCTTCCTGGCCCGCTCCTGGTTTGCCATCACAAGCAGTACTGCCCCGGCCCGTACCTTCAGATAGGATGCCACGATAAAGGCGGCTGCCGATTCCATCTCTGATGCCTTGCAGCCCATCTGCACCCAGGCATTCCACTTGTCCAGAAGCTCGTAGCCCACGGGCTTGGTCTCCGGTGAATGCTGTCCGTAGAAGGAATCCTTACACTGCACCACACCTATATGATAAGGCATGCCCAGGTTCCCTGCGGCTTCCGCCAGGGCGCTGGTCACCCCGAAGTCAGGCACAGCCGGAAACTCGATGGGCGCATACTCCCTGCTGGTACCCTCCGCACGGATCGCGCCGTTGGCCACCACCAGATCTCCGCTCTTCACATCCAGGGCCATGCCCCCACTGGTACCCACACGGATAAATGTATCCGCGCCGCACTGGACCAGCTCCTCCATGGCAATGGCAGCCGAAGGCCCGCCGATCCCCGTGGAGGTCACACTCACCTTTACCCCGTCCAGTGTCCCGGTGTAGGTCACATACTCCCGGTTGTCCGCAATCAGCTTTGGATCATCGAAATACCGGGCGATCAGCTTACAGCGCTTGGGATCCCCCGGAAGGATCACATATCTGCCCACTTCGCCTCTGGCTACCTGAATGTGGTACAGTCTGTCCTCATTTTCTGAATAATTGATCATCTTTTTGTCCCCCTTTCCGAGAATACATAGTTGTTTGCAACAATACAGATTCCCCTTGAACGGTTACAGATGTCTGCCCCATTCCGCAATATTTCCTTATTTTGCTTTTGCCAGCAGCGCCTTCAGTTCCTCCACCGTAACCGGATAATGCTTATTGCAGAAATGACAGTTGACCTCAATGGTCTCCCCATCATCGATCATACTCTGCAGTTCCTGCCGTCCCACACTGACCAGGGCCTTCTCGATCCGCTCTCTGGAACAGCTGCAGGCAAACTGTACCGGCAGACGGTCCTGGATCTCTAGTCCATAATCTCCGATAACATGATCCAGAATCTGCTCCGGCGTCATCCCCTGATCCAGCAGGGAGGTCACCGGGGCCATCCCGCCCAGTGTTTTCTCCAGACCGGATATGATCTCCTCCGATGCCCCGGGCAGCAGCTGGATGATGAATCCGCCTGCCCGCCGGACCGTATTCTCCTTATTCATCAGAACCCCCAGCGCCACACTGGAGGGTGTCTGCTCCGAGGTGGCAAAGTAGTAGGTCAGATCCTCCGCGATCTCACCGCTGACCAGGATCGTCTGCCCCACGTAAGGCTCCTTCAGTCCGGTATCCCTGATCACTGTCAGGACTCCCACACCCAGGGCACCGCCAACATCCAGCTTGCCCCTGGCATTGGGAGGAAGCATCACCTCCGGATTGAAGGCGTAGCCTTTAACATTCCCCCGTGAATCAGCCGTCACAGTCAGCCCCTGGATGGGGCCGTCCCCCTCAATCTTAATGGTCAGAAGGTCCTTCTCCCCCTTCATCATGATCCCCATCATGGCTGCACCGGTCAGCAGCCGTCCCAGGGCCGCTGTAGCCACTGGGCTGGTATTATGCGCACTCCGCGCAAATTCGGTCAGCTCCCGGGTCGTGGCGGCAAAGGCACGGATCTGCCCTTCTGCCGCCATGGCCCTGATCATATAATCAGACATAATTCTTCTCCCTTCTGTGCACGAAAGCAATGTTCAGATACGCTCTGGTCATCGCACCGTCTTCCCATGCTCCCGGGCAATCACATATACCCGCTGGCTGTCTGTTCTTACCGGTTCACGTGTAAAGGCATCATAGACTGCCACAAGCTCCATCCCCGCTTCCCTGACCGCCTGCTCCACTTCCTTCAGATCAAAAGCATACTGGTAATGGGTCTCCTCATATTTCCGGTACAATCCGCCCTCCTGACGGATGAAAAGAGTCAGGTCATACTGATTGATCCGCTCCTCCTCATCGTAATAATTCTCCCAGATAAAGCTTCCTTCCTCCCGGTTTTCCGCGATGGTCTGCTCCCCCAGGAGCGTTTCATATTTGTAAAGGGTATTCATATCAAAAAGAAAGATTCCGCCGGGATCCAGATAATTGTTGGCCAGCCCCAGGACCTGGACCAGTTCCTCATAGCCCATGAGATAATTCATGGAATCACAGATGCTGACAATGGCCCTTACGGTACCATACAGCTCAAATTCCCGCATATCCTGCATCAGATATAGGATCTGCTCCGGGTCACTTTTCTCCCTGGCGATCTCCAGCATTTCCTCCGACAGATCAATGCCGATCATATCAAATCCCCTGTCTGCCAGACGTCTGGTCAGCTTCCCCGTGCCGCAGCCCAGATCCAGCAGAAGGCCGTCCTGTATCCCATATTCCGCCAGAAGTCCTGCCACATATTCACACCACTCCCCATAGGGAATATCATCCATAAAGAGATCGTATACTTCTGCGAAGCCTGTATATGCATCCATGACTTGTTATCCTCCCTCAGCAGCCCGGACAGCCCGGTCTGTTACGTCCTTTCTGTGTTTCACCATAATCGACCAGGCGTAAGCCAGTTACAGACATCTGCCTGCGGAAATTCCTCCCGCCACAGGGCAAATCCCCCATACAAGCCGGAAAAGGCAGGTCCACCCCCTGGATGTCCTGCCCCATATGCCACTGCCTGCGGCCACAGTCCGGACTGCCAGACTGCCGGCCATGCCATCTATGCGTTCTTACCGCAGCATTTCTTATATTTCAGACCGCTGCCACAAGGACATGGATCATTCCTGCCGATTTTCTTCGGCTTGCGGATGGTGCCGGAAGCCTTCTGCTCCTTGTACAGCGCTTTTCTCTTCTCCTCGCTCAGAAGCGACTCCCACTGGGGCAGGCCATACAGCCACTCTGCCTTGGCCTCCACCATATTATAGTAGAGCTTCTCCGGGTCGATCTCGATCTTAACCTGGGTGTCCTCCTCCATAGTTTCGATGGGATTCTGATATCCTTTCAGGCTCTCGTTGATCCCATCCAGGAAACCGGTCATGATCAGGATATCTGTCCCGTACTTCTTAGCCAGCTCCTGCACCGTACCGGTGACAACCTCCTCTGGATTGGAAAGGATCTTCTCATAGATCCCCTTCTCAATAGCAAAATAACCATTCCAAAGATTCTTTTTCTGTTTATCATCCAGACCATCACCATAAGCGAGATTCCGCCAGTTTTCCAATAATGACATAATATCTATCCTTCCTTTGTCCTATTCTTCTGCGGCAGTTTTTGATACCGCGAAACTGCAGCGCTCTTCTTCACTGGTACTGCATTGCGGAAATAACGGTGAATTCAGTGCTCGATATCTGCGTCAGCTGTGCGTCTGCAAAGCGACGGCGTAGTGGACCCTACGTCTAGCTTTGCAGACGTGCAGATGGCGTGGATAGCGGGTGCTTAATTCACTGGAATTTCCGCAATGCAGTACCAGTCTCAGCCGCTGGCATCGTGTTTACAGTATATACTATTTCTTTGGGAATTTCAATCCTTTTAGTTTTGGAGTCTTTTTCGGAACACACGATCCGCTGTTTCTCCCACTCCTTTGGCCCCAGGACCAGGGACCTGGTTTCTGCAGACCCGCCCGTTACAGATTCCGCAGCCTTTGCAATATGCGCCAAGACAAGTCCCTGCCTGCTCTAGAGCGTGTCTGAAAATTCATTCCCGGCATCTCCCACAAACTGTGACGCACATCTGCCAGAAAGCAATTTTCAGACACGCTCTAATACTTCTTTTTGTGTCATGTATTTCTTAATTAAAAATATGGAAATTTTTGCTTGAATCCTCAGACATATATGAAAATCATCATCAGCACTGCAGCCCTTTCTGCATATTCAGGCGTTCAAACTGATCCAGCAGCTGATTGCTTACCCCCTGCTCAAACATTTCCAGATTATCTCTTATTTCCTCATCCTTCCAGTCCCACCATTTTAATGCCTGAATCCGCTCAATGGTTTTCTCATCCCAACGGTATCTCAGTACCCGTGCAGGTGCCCCTGCTACAATCGCATAAGCCGGAACATCCTTTGTAACAATAGATCCTGCCGCGACTACTGCTCCATCACCAATAGTAACTCCCGGCAGGATCACTACGTTGCATCCGATCCAGACATCATTGCCAACCGTCGTTGTCACCTCCGGCATACTGCCTTCTGTATCTGTAAGCCCAAATCTTCCTCGCACAGGAAACGCATGAGTAGTTATTGTATCAAAATGGTGGTTTACAGCCCCCACGGTGGTAAACCAGCTGATCGAACAGTATTTTCCAATCACCGCACTACGTAAAACCGAATAAAAACCAGCCGAGGACCGCAGCCCCATTTTACTGAGTTCGCAAGTAGTGTGATGTTTTAAAAAAACATAATCATCTAATTCAGATTTTGTAATCGTGCAGGAAGAATCTATAATACATGTGTTCTTAATCCTGCTTGTAGGAAATTCCTTCTGAAGAATATATTGATTTCCGTCCATTCACATCCTCACCCTTTCATCTTCACTTCAAAAGATCTATAAAAGCATGACAATCATCCAGCTTCTCCAGTTGCTCAATCCATCCCAGCGCCCGACCAGCGTTCTCTTCGCCTATGCGTTCTGAACAGGTATGCAGGAACAATTCCTTTACTTCTTCCCTTGTCAGTGGTATGAGCTCTGGATTTTCATATTCATATTCATGTCCACCAGTAGTCCACACCTTTACCCTGGAAGCCTGCGGCCCTGCAGCCGGATAGTGCTTGTCCTCAAAGACCTGGCACTTGTGCATCAGCTCCAGTACTTGTGAATCAAAGGG
The DNA here is from genome assembly GCA_910577655.1 of uncultured Lachnospiraceae bacterium. Lineage (GTDB taxonomy): Bacteria > Bacillota > Clostridia > Lachnospirales > Lachnospiraceae > Brotaphodocola. The sequence goes on from CAJTOW010000017.1 coordinate 30,862, forward strand.
CGGCGCAAAGCTGAGATTTTCATCACTTCTGTTCACAATCACATTGGCCACCCCATAAGGAATGCTCATAACTGCATTGGTGATTGTTTCTATCTTTTCATTATTCGTCGTTCCAGGCAAGGTGTAGGCCGCCGTATTGACATAGATTTCAATGCGCTCCACCCTTCTGGCGTTGATCTCCGGATGCTCCTTCAAGAGTCCGCAGGCAGCCTGACATGGATTCTGAACAAAGACACAGCTTCGGATCGGCTTATGCATGATCGTATGAATCATATAATCCTCATAGTCCCTTGTAAGAATGTCATATCCGTCATATATTCCAAATGCAGCAGCAATTCCTGTCCTCCCCTCAATAATCGACATACAAGCCTTTGCACCATTTTTTGCAAGTCTCATAGAGAAGATTCCGTTCCTGGCCCCGGCAGAATTCTGAAATACATCATCCCCTGTTCCCGAAATCGCCCATTGATTCACCCCACCACAACTATGGCAGGCAAAACTGGCAGCACTTGCAGTTTGCTCTACTGTAAGACCGCTGACCTTTGCAGCAGCAAATGCAGCACCAACCGGCCCAAAAACAGCTGTATATCTCCACGCAGGATTCAGACGCCCGTCCAAAAAAATCCCAAAACGGATCATAGCCTCATATCCTGCAATGACAGCTTCAATAATTCTCCTGCCGGATGTGTGGTTTTCCTCCGCAAGTGCAAGAACAACTGCTACAATGATATTGCCCGGATGACAGACAGCGATTTTACTCGTATCATTCCTAACGGCGATGCAGGCTTTTACTGTATTCACGTAAGCTGCGTCTGCTGCATCTGCCTTATATCCCATTCCAAAAATGGTGGAATTCCCCCTGTCCTTCGGGATGGATTCCAGTGCTGCGATTCCCCGTTCATCATTCATGGAGTTCATACAGCATTCCAGATCATCTATAATACAAAGTTTCGCTTTTTCTATCACATCTTGTGGTAATTTTTCATATTTTATCGCGTCAACAATCTCCGCCAGCTTATAAATATAGTTTTCCATGTTATGCCTTTCTTCAAATAGCAGTATACAGAAAACACGTCACCAGCGTGTCTTCTGTATACAAATGTGTTTAAATATTATATTCCTGTTTTTCGTTTTTCATTGCTGGTAATACTTTTTCCTGAAGTGTCTTGTGGGCATAAGCAAGGCGCTTTTTATCATCCGTGATTGCAGCCATTTCATAGTAACAGTCATGGGTCATCTGAATCAGTGTCTTGGGAAAATCAATCACCATATGGATGAATTTGTCCAGAACCGCATCATACTCCTCATCGGAAGCTATTGCATTCAGATGCCCCAGCCGGTACATAGTTTCAGCACTGACCGGTTCACTGGAATAGTATGCCTGAAGCGCTATTTTCTTTGGAAGACACATGGAATCAGACATAACCAGCATCGGGACACCTCCCATCCGGACTTCCGGATATCCAAAGGTGCTCCAGGATTTGGCAACTGCCATATCGCAGTCGAACAGCCAGCTCATTCCGCCCTTCTGACAGTGACCATTCACTGCCGCGATGGACGGAAGCCTGATCAAAGCCTTGGCAGCATAATATTTCTCCTGGGCGATCCCGTAGATCCGGCTGTCCTCTGGATCCTTTGCATCCACCCGTCCTCCGGTATAGAAATAATCTCCTGTTCCCGTATATACAATCACTTGCGCATCCGCATCCTGGCTTATGTGCTTCAGGGCTTCCTCCATTGCGAAAAACGAATCTTTATCCATTCCATTTTTCAGATCAGGCCTGTCGATTCTTACAGTTACTACCGGACCTTTAATCGTAGCAATAACTCCGTTTTTATCAAATGTCCAATCTGCCATATTGCCTCCCCGTCAAACTGATTCACTCCAGATTCTTTGTCACAGTCGCATCCTTCATATCCGGATCATAGCTCTGTCCCATCTGCATCCAGGATCCTATCCCCAATGTACGGAAAAAACTCTCTGGAGTTGCATCGTATTCTGCGACAAAGCTGTCATTTTTTATCTGATATGCCTTACCTGCCACCTGATCATAGGTGGAGCACACGACACTGCAGACAGTTGGACAAGTCACCAGACGGTATCCCATCTGAACCAGATCCTCGAAAGGTACATCCGGACTGGCTCCACCTTTACACATGTCGAACATATTCCAGCCGTCAACCTCTCTGGCAACCCGCTCGATATCAGCGACGCTTCTTGTTCCCTCTGTAAATGCAATATCTGCACCAGCTTCCAGAGACCGTTTATTTCTCTCAATTGCCTCTTCAACACCGAATTCAAGGGCTGCATCCGTTCTTGCAATCAGAAGGCAGTCACTTCCCTTTAGCGCATCTGCCACCGCCCGGATCTTGCGGATATACTCGTCTCTTGGAACTACCTTTTTGCCGTTCAGATGGCCGCATCTTTTGGGAAATACCTGATCCTCCAGATGCAGCGCCATAGCGCCGGCCTCCGCAAAATCTACTGCTGTCCGGATCGCATTCAGCTCATTCCCATAGCCAGTATCCATATCAACGATCATCGGCAGATTTGATACCTTTGTGATATTGCTTACCATCGTTTTGACCTCGGTCGGGGTTACCAGACCAATATCCGGAACACCTACATAGGATGAAGCAAAGTATGCACCGCTAAAACACATGGCGTCAAACCCGGTCTGTTCCACAATCTGTGCCGTAAAACAGTTATATACACATGGTGCAAACACAGGTTTTTCTGTTAACACTTCTCTCAAAGTCTTTCTTTTTGTATGAAGTCTGTCAAAATACATCATAATCTGCTCCTCCTGTCAATCCAGTGCATCTGTGTGGGATGCTGTCGTCATATTAGGGTCATATTTCTGCCCCTGCTCATACCATTCAGCAATTCCCAGAAACTCGAAAAACCCCAGTCCATTCATACAATTCTCTTTGAATCCATTAAGGAAAAAGTCATTTTTCACATCAAATACTTTCTGTGTCTCTTCTCTGAATTTGTTCATAGCCGCCACTGGAAGAGTGGGACAAGTCACCAGACGATATCCCATCTGAACCAGTTCCTCAAAGGTAAGATCCGGGCTTGCCCCGCCGTGGCACATGTCAAACATATTCCAGCCATCTACCTCTTTTGCAACTCTCTCAATATCTGCCTTTGTCCTTGCGCCTTCTGTAAAAGCGATATCCGCACCGGCTTCCAAAGACCGCTTATTCCGTTCGATTGCTTCCTCTATTCCATATTCCAGACAAGAGTCTGTCCTCGCAATCAGCATACAATCACTTCCCTTTAATGCATCAGCTACTGCCCTGACCTTTCGGATATATTCCTCTCTCGGGATCACCGTCTTGCCATTCAAATGACCGCAGCGCTTGGGAAATGCCTGATCCTCCAGGTGGACTGCCATAGCACCGGCTTCTGCCATATCAACTGCGGTGCGGATCGCATTCAGCTCGTTGCCATATCCTGTATCAATATCGACAATCATGGGAATGTTGGTCACCTTTGTTATATTGCTCACCATAGTCCTGGTTTCTGTCGGGGTTACCAGACCAATATCCGGCACCCCCGCATAGTAGGCAGCAAAATTAGCGCCGCTGAAACACATGGCATGAAACCCTCTTTTTTCTGCGATCATGGCCGTAATCGCATCATATACACAAGGAATAAATTCTGGTCCGTTTTCAAGGACTTCTCTTAGCGTGATTCTCTTTGTATGCAATCTGTCAAAATACATCATAAAAGCCGTTATCTCTCCTTTCCTGATCCCCTCAAGATCACCTCTTTGCAAACATTCCTCCAAAATACCAGCATCCGGTTTTCGTTGTTTCCCAATCACCATTTGAGCCCCAGTTGTCTGGCTTTCTTCTCTATCTCATCAATCATAAACTCTTCCCTGGTTCCATAGGACACTATATCCAGCCTTTCCAGATCAGCCGGCTCCAGGCTCAGTCCGGATGCGCCCAGATAATCCCCAAACTGCCCAAGGGTATTCGTTCCTGCAACTACTGCCGAAATTTGTGGATGTTTCAGTGCCCATGCAACTGCTATGGCTACCATAGACACGCCATATTTGTCAGCAAGCTCACGAACCGTCTCCACAATATCCGCCGGCTGTCCATTAAAATAATGTGGATAATAAGCTTTATATAAGGGAGAACTGGTCCAGAAGGAGTTCTCTGGCATGGGTTTGTTTTTCCCATATTTTCCGCCAAGAAGCCCTGCCCCCAGAACATTGTAAGCCATAATTCCCATGCCATATTTCCTGCACACATCGAACATATCTTCTTCCAGATTCCGGTTTAACAGCCCATAGGAGTTTTGAACCGCTGCAAGCGGCTGGGCATTGATCCTGTGCTGGATATCATAGGCGGATACTACTTCCCAGGCTTTATAGTTCGACATCCCCATATACCGGATCTTTCCCTGCTGGGTAAGTGTTTCCATTGCCCTCAGTGTCTCTTCCAGACCGGTGGCTGGATCTGGAATATGGAGAATATATAAATCAATATAATCTGTCTGGAGCCTGGAAAGAGACTGGTCAATCTCCCGGACAATATGCTGTCTGGAAAGTCCTCTTCCATTGATCTTATCGCTAAGTTCATTTCCTACTTTTGAGGTGATCACAAACTCCTCCCGCCGCCCTTTTAAGGCTCTGCCCAGTACTGTCTCCGAAAACACATGATCTGCGCACCTGTATCTGTTGGAACAGTCGATAAAGTTTATCCCTGTTTCCATGGCTTCTCTGATCACTTTTTCCGCATCTCTCTCGTCTGGTGCGCCCCGGAAACCACAGCCAAAGGCAATCCGCGATACTTTCACTCCGCTATTTCCGAGATTAACGTAGGGACCCTCATATCTTTTCATCATTCTTTTATCTGGCCTCTTTCTTTTTATTTGCAGCATTCCTGGCAGCCCACACATCCTGAAGATTCTTCATGCCCACCTGAATACGTGCCGTTTCTTCCGGACATTTACACATTTCCTTATAGCACCGGATTCCGATACGCATTACGTCCCGGTCAACAGGAATAATCATGTCCACATATCTTTGTATGGCTGCATCAAATTCCCCTGCCTTTACAACCTCTGTCAAAAAGCCAGCATCCTTTGCTGCCTGGGCAGAAAAATTTTCGCCTGAGATAATCATACGCATGAACTGTTTTCCGGGGACAAGATCGACCATAGGAGACATGACCACCATGGGAAATGCCCCTGACCTGATCTCAGGAAAGCCGAACTTTGCTTCCTCCAGGGCCACCGCGAAGGTGGCCCTGGCAACAATCATCATTCCACCGGCAAGGCAATGGCCATTTACAGCTGCGATCACCGGAATAGAGATAGCAATCTGCGCGGCTGTCATCTCTTCCAGGCTGCGGTTATACTTTTCTTTTTCCCCAGGATCGTTATTATTGCACTTTCCTCCAGTATTAAAATAACCCTCTGTCCCTTTTACAACCAGGACCTTTACATCTTCATCGCACTCAGCCATCCTGTACGCCTTTGCGATACCTTCATGGGTCTGCCAGTCCATGGCATTATGTTCCTCTGGCCAGTTGATTGTAAGTGTCATAACACCATTCTCTTTTTCGATCTTCACATGGGATCTGTCTTCAATAATCATGTTCTTTCCTGATCCATCCTTATACTCTGCAATGCTTCTTTTTTGTAATGATTTCATCGAAAAACTGCCTTGGCGAAGCATACGTTTTGTCTCTCAGCGCCTCTGCTGCCTGATCCTCAACCGCTTTGATCATTTCAAGCTGGTAAATAACTTCGTCCAGACTTTCTCCAGGAATTGCAACCACTCCATCATCATCTCCAAAGAGAATATCACCGGCATAGAGCTTCCCGCCGCCGATCTCTACAGAATCCACCGGTTCAAAGGAAACCGGAATATCTGAATCCAGAACCCTGGCGCCAACCCCCTGACTGTATACCGGGATGTCAAATTCTCTCATCTCCCTGGTATCCCGGTTACATGCCTCTATTACAATACCTGAAATTCCTTTATTTTCAGCAAATTTCACAACATTTCCGCCAATCCGGAATGTATCATGAATATTGGCAATACACATAACTGTTCCCGCATCACACAGCTCAAGTGCATCATAAGCATTTCGTGTCGGTTCTCCCTTGCGGAGTCGTTCCAGCCGGAAGGTCGATGCCGGTGCCACCATGGTCTGTCCCAGTTTCAGAGGTCTAAGCCCGTCCAGCCACCAGCGTTTCAGCTTTAAAAGATTCATGGCATCCACCGCAAACGCGGTGCTGCAGCTTCTCAAAAACTGCAATTTTTCCTCCAGCGAGAGGCAAGCGACCTCTTCCCGTGTTCTCATCATGATCTTTATTCCCTCCCTCATCATCCGAATACATTCGGCAGAAATGTTACAATTCCCGGGCAGAACAGTAACAGAACACATAGGGCCATCATCACTAACAAGAATGGCATGGACTCTTTGATAACTCCCTTGGCCGGACAGCCCGCAATCGCTGATGTCGCATAGATCAGATTTCCGACAGGCGGTGTATTTAGTCCAATGTTAATCATAAGTGATGCAAGTACACTGAACCAGATCAGATCAACATTCGCTGCAATCAGAGAGGAAGTCATAAGCGGCATGATCACCAGATGCTGTACTGTTGTGTCCAAAAGCATTCCGAGCACAAAGAATATCAGCATACAAACAGCCACAAGTACTGTGGAAGAAACTTCAAGACCGCTCACAAATTCAGAAATTGCTCTTGTAGCTCCCATAGACGAAATAATCCATTGATAGATACCGGCAGCTGAAATAATTGCCAGTATTTTGGCTGCAGAAAGACCAGCATTTACAATTGATTTTATGAACATCTTAAAAGTAAAATCTCCATAAATGATGGATACGACCACTGCCAGAAGGCAGGAGCAGGCACCTATTTCAACGACCGTCCCGATACCGCAAATCAAAAGTACCATTACAAACAGGGGAAGCAGAATAGCCCCAAAGCCGCCTTTGAATGTTCTCCACACATTTCCCCATCCCTGCCATTGCGAGCATGGAAAATTCCTCTTCTTTGCCAGATAAAAGCTTACTACCAGCTGGAATAGTCCCAGCAGAATTCCTGGAATTATTCCTCCCAGAAACAGCTTTCTTACTGAGCAGCCCAGTACCAGCGAGCAGAAGATAAACCCATTAGACGGTGGAATAATAGGGCCTATAATAGAGGAAACTTCTGTTACTGCTGCCGCATATTCCGCAGGATACCCTTCCTTCTTCATCATTGGAATAAGCATAGAACCAACGGACGCTGTATCAGCAGTCGACGAGCCGGATACCCCCGCAAAAACCATCGAAGCGAGAATGTTAATGTGACTTAAGCTTCCGGGAATATGTCCTACCAGTGATTTCAGGGTATCTACCAGTTTGTCACCTATCCCCATATTATTGAGAATCTCGCCAAGAAGGAAATAAAACATGATTGCCGCATAGATGGTGGAATTCAAGCCATATACAATTCCAGACCCTATGACAGATTTCGCCATAATCTTTGGAAAAAACATCCCATAGGTGGCACATGACAGCATCATGCTCAAAAATACCGGAAACCGGAATGCCATCATATAGATAAAAAGTGAACTAAATAATACAATCAATCCTATGGTTACATCTGGGTTCATCCTTCGCCACCTCCATTTCCCTCTTTGTTCATATGTGTGACCCACTCCTTTGCCAGATTGATCACAGCCGCAACCGCCAGCAGAACTCCGCACACGATCAACGGAATATAGCGAAGGCTTTCGTCATATCGCAGTCCGGTAGCTTTTACACCCAGATTCAATTCTGCATTGTAGATACCAAGCTGGGCAAGCTTGACGCCTGCCACAACAGCAACCAGCTGGCATATAATCCAAAGCGCCTTTTTTAACTTTTCTGGATACAGTTCATCTGTGATATCCATTATGAGATGTTCTCCTTTGAGCCAGGCATAGGAAACGCCAAGGGCTGCAATGCATAAAACGCTAAGGATAGAAACATCTTCAATCCATGTGATTACTTTATCAACAAAATATCTTGTTACCACCTGTAATACGTTAATGCCTACCATAAAAAACACAATAACACCAACAATCAATCTTATCGTGGCACATATAACAGCTTCTATCTTATTCAACAATTTCATAAAAACATCCCTATCCTTGACGTAATATACATCTGCATCTTTTGGTCTGCTACTGAATCGCTTTAATCTTCTCAACAAGTCCTTCTGACCAGAGAGAACCATCCAGAGTCTCTACGGCTTCCTCTGCCTTATCCCTGAATCCCTGAATATCGACATCTTCCACAAACTCATAGCCATCTGCAACAATCTTATCCTTCATCTCTGCAAGAGCTTTGTCAGTATCTGCATTAAAGGATTCATGCGCTGTTTTCAGAGCATCCTGAATCCATTCCTTCTGCTGATCATTTAAGGTACTCCACGTGCTGTCAGACACATAAAGAACATTACCCTGCTGAATATAGTCAAGCTCCATATAGTAATGGGCTGCTTCCATCCATCCATTGTTATAAGAGGTCTTATAATCGTTCTCCTGAGCATCGCAGATACCACTCTGCAGTGAGGTATAAAGCTCTGATGCAGATATAATCATTGGATTGGCTCCCATAGCCTCCCAGACCCGAAGTGTTGATGCCGTATCGGGAGTACGGATCTTAAGATTCGCCACTTCATCCACGCTATGAATCGGGAACGTACAGTTTAAACCTCGTGGCAGCCGGAAGCCCAAAGGGCCAAGATATACTACCTTATTGGCTGCTTCCACTGGAGCCAGCATTTCCTTTAAAAGATCACTGTCAAGAAAGGCCTGATAGTGATCAATATCTCTAAAAAGGTATGGGCAGGCTACTACTGCAAAATCATCGCCACCTACCATGGTCGTTGCGGTATCAAATGCTGTTGTAAAAAAATCCAGGGAGCCTTCTTTTAACTGTGCATAATGCTGTGCTGTAGTTCCCAGGGCACCTGAACCGATCACTTCGACTGTGATCTTTCCTCCCGAAATCTCTTCAACTGCATCCGCAAAGTATGTGGATACTACATACACATCATCAGCCGGAGCCGGACCTGTCGTACCCAGCTTGAGCTGAATCGCCTCAGTTTCCTCTGCAGCAGGTGCTGCTTCGGTCTTTGATTCCTCTGCCTGAGCCTTCTCTGTTCCGGCAGTCCCGGTCTGTGGCTCCGGAGCTTTCTGGCCGCATGCGCAAAGTGTAACAGCTATGGTGGAAGCGAGTAACACAGATAATACTTTTTTCATCTTTTTCCTCCTGATTTTTGCATATTGTTCATGTCATCTTGAAAAGATAGAAGCTATCATTTCCCATATTCTATGAGACTATGCGGGGATCATCAATGGTAAAGAATCAGTGCGATCATCTCAATATTCTCGCCTGCTGTAGCCTCAATACCATGTCCTGTTTTATCCCCTGTAAACAATACATCTCCTGGTCCAATCTCTCTTTGAACTCCATTATCATTAAATGTTCCATGACCACTTAGGATATAATAGGTTTCCGACTCCCCCTGGTGCACATGATACCCGATGCCTGATCCCGCATGAACCGTGGTATGACAGAATACTCTGCCTTTCTGGTACATCTCCTCCGGATTTTCCAGAATATCCCGAACCGTTATATCTCCGGTTCCGCCAAATGGACTGGCCTTTGTTATGATCCTCATTTCCTCTCTTTTCCGGATCAAAAACACCCACCTCCCTTTTCCAACTTGATTTTCCTGATTATCTTGTGTCCATGTTTTGTGCTTATAGTATACAACAACATTTTTTCTTGTTCAATGTAAATATGTAACATTTTTTTGCATTTTATTTGTGTATATTTTACAATTATTTTATTATTCCATTCTTCTTTTTAACCATTTTCCTTGTTTCTTCCTATTAAATAATGCACAACAAACCAGCATTCTACACAAAATACCGGTCAAATTCTAGTCATTTTCCACCTTGCCATTTTCAGCTTTATTCATTATAATAATCTAGTTGTATACTTTATATTGGATTATAGGGATTTTACAAAAGATTATTTCCGATTTACACACAATGTATCCCTCGAAATCACCAGCACACGGCGCAAATACATGCGCCTTTTATCGGAATCAAAAGCATGATTCCGATAAGCTATACCCTAAGAATGGAGGCAGACTATGCCAGTAAAAGCAAACCGGGATTTGAAGAATCACGCATATCATATTTTGAAGGAACGTCTGATCAACTGTATCTATGAGCCAGGGTCTTTTCTGAACGAGGCGCAGCTTGCCGCTGATCTGGGCCTGAGCCGTACCCCTGTCCGGGAAGCTATCAACCGTCTGGAATCAGAAGGCTTTGTGAAGATCATGCCCAAGAAGGGCATCTATGTCACTGATATCCAGCTCAGTGACATTCTTCAGATATTTCAGGCAAGGATAGAGATCGAACCGGTGGCGTTGCGTATGGCTGCCCCCCATCTTCCCGTGGATGAACTGTTAAGATTCCGCGAAACCTTCACCCAGGATTTCCCGGATGTGAAGAACGGATTCCGTCTGGACACCGCAATGCATTTATTTATTATTGAATATTGTGGGAATCGTTATATTATAGACATGATGCACAATCTTTTTGACAACAATACCAAGGTAGTCATCGCCAGCAAACAGAATCTGGTCCAGATCCACGATGCCCGGCTGGAACATCTGGATATCATTAACACTTTGATCGAGAAGGATTTCGAGAAGGCCGCTACCCTGATGCGTACCCACGTAGAGACCTGCAGACGTGCTGCGCTGGATTATTTTTACACTATGGAAGCGTATAGCGCTACGCCGCCGGCTACCTATAAGAATCATCTGAAGCCTTTATAACTATGTAAACCTTCATGTCTGCTTTGAGACATTTCACACTTTCACAGCAGCAAAGCATAAAGGGTACCTTTTCTGCGGCTTTCCAGGCCATAGAAAAGGTATCCCTTATGGTTGTTATATTTCTTATCTATTTTCTGTTTTTGTTTTTCCAACAGTCCCAATGGCTTCTGGACTCTTTGTGTTTTCCCTGCTTTCTCCTCTATACAGGTACACCGCCACCCCGTCTTCCACCGGCCGGGTCACCTCTCCGGCGATCAGGGGCCTTGCATATTCCACAAACTCCCTGCTGATATCATTGCCTGCGCCGGTGATCCATTCTGCCGGAAAGGATTTCTCCTGGTTGCACACTGCATTCACATCAACCGTGATGTACTCGATATGGTAAGGTGCGCTCTCCGCCCGCCGGAATGCCACCATCACACCGGTCTCTCCTGCCAGGGCGGCTTTCACTCCTTCGCGTCCGGCCATAGACGCTTCCTCCAGATCTGCGGCAGAGATCAGGACACCGCTGCAGCGCTGGCTTACATTCAGCTCCACAGACCGCACCTTGACGCCAAAGCGGCGGCGGACAAAATTCTCCAGGATCTTGCCGCATCCCGTGAGCATCTTGTGTCCGAAATTATCGGTCTGGGCCTCATCCCCATACTCGCAGATAAACCTTCCGGAAGCATCATGGATTCCCTCTGATACGCACACAATGATGCAGGCATTCTTCTCAAATGCCGACTCGATATCCCTGGCAAACTCCTCCAGATCAAAATCCGCCTCTGGCAGATAGACCAGTACCGGATTGTCACCCTCGTATTTCCTCGCCAGAACACTGGCCGCTGTCACCCAGCCTGCATGGCGCCCCATGAGTTCCACGATGGTCACGGATTTCTGGAAATATACGGAAGAATCCAGAACAATCTCCCTGACCGTCCCTGCCACATATTTGGCGGCGCTGCCATATCCGGGAGTATGATCTGTCCCCACCAGATCATTGTCAATGGTCTTGGGCACTCCGATAAAGCGGATATCACTTCTGGTCCGGGCTGCATAGCGGGAAAGCTTGCTCACGGTATCCATGGAATCATTTCCCCCGATATACAGGAAATATCCCACCTCCAGAGCCTCCAGCTTCTCAAATACCCTGGGATAGACCTCCGACAAGAGATCTTCCGGAAGCTTGTACCGGCAGGAGCCAAGATAAGCCGCCGGTGTCACCTTCATAAGCTCCAGCTCCTCCCCGGAAAGCTCCTCTCCCAGATCCATGATACTGTCCTGCAAAAAACCTTCGATTCCGTGAATCATCCCATAGACATGTCCAATCTCCTCCGGATGCGCCAACGTCTCCCGGACTACTCCATAAAGACTTCCGTTAATCACCGCAGTGGGGCCGCCTGACTGGCCTACAATTACATTCTTCATAAACTCTCCTTAAAATTTTTTTATCATCCATGTATAAACTTCCTGAAAGAGGAAATAATGAGACTAGTACCAATGATAAGAAAGAAATACTTATCCTCCCCTTTTTGATACCCTGCTCGTTACATTCGGTGTGGCGGGCGGGGTATTTTTTATTGTATCAGGATTTGCGGGATTGTGCAACCTGGAGTTTTCTGAATGAATCTGTAAGATAGCAATAAAACCCCCGCTTCCAGCTTCAGCCGAAAGCAGGGGGTTCCATTATATATTAAAGAGAGTACATTGTGTGATGGCTATATTATAGTAATTGTTAAAGCTTTCTATTGCTTATGAGAATTCAGTCTTCTGTGTATTTCTCGGTTCCCTTATAGGTCACGACGCCCTTACTGTCGGTGCAGTAGAAGTTGTCGTCAGCATCCTTGACATTGGTCTTCTTTTTCTGGATCTTGCCGCTGGTGTTGACCAGATATTCCTCGTCCTCATAGGTAAAGACAGCCAGCTTCTCGTCCTTATCGGCCTTCATGACCCGGCCCTTGCAGTAGAGTATGTCCTCGGAAATGCCGTCGTAACCTGCGCCCCGGTCAGAGCCGGACTTGCGGAAATTGTAAGTATAGGTCTCACCGTCGATATCCAGGCTGGTCTTGCCGGTCTTCATGACACCTTCCTTGGGGCTGTCGCCAAAGTAGTACACCTCCCAGGCCTCGTCAGCCTCCGGCAGGTCGTTCTCAGACTCGATTTCCTCATAGCTCTGGATATCGCTTCCGTTGACCGACATCTTGTAAAGTCCGTGAAGCATACCGCCCCACTCGTTGAAGGCATAGTAGTAGCCATTGATCTTCTTGATCTTGCTCTTAACCAGTTCCCCGTCCTTCTGGGCATAGAACCAGTACTCGTCTCCATTGTCATAGGCTTCTGTGTCTACATTGGCCCCGGGAATGGTCTTGAACCAGCCTGCGGCGCGCCAGCACTGCTCCGGATCGCTGTAATACAGGTTGCTGGAGGTTGCGGTGGAGCTGCTGGCAGTGTTGTACCATTTGAATACTGTATTTCCGTCTTCCCGGAACCGGTAGTTTCTTCCGTTGATCTTTTTGGTGGTGTCCGCCAGCTTCTTGCCGTTGGTGTTGAAGTAGAACCAGTAGGTTCCGTCAAAGTACTCCTCTTCCTCCTCGTCCATGTCGTCGTCTTCCACCTCCAGGCGCTCCCACTGGGCCGTGCGCAGGACACCGTCTCCAGGTTCTCCCAGATAGTAGGTACCGGTCTTCCAGGCATCCTCACCGGTCTCCCGGCCTGATTCCTCATTGACCCAGCCGTACAGCATCCTGCCTTCCTCGTCAAAAGCATATTTGGCTGAGGTGCCGTCGGCCCGTCCGATGGTCTTGAAAGTCGTCTTGCCGGAGCTTGCGGCTTTGTAGGCCTTTCCGTTGGCCCCGAGATAGTACCAGGCCGTATCGGATGCATCGTCGCTGTCATCGGTATTTTCCAGCTCCCGCCACTCGTTCTTGACCATGGCGCCGGCCTCGTTGACATAGTAGTAATTGTCATCATCCTCCACCAGGGAGTCAGTCAGCATTTCCCCGCTGTCATCCAGCCAGAACCAGTTGTTTCCTGACTTCTTCCACTGCTCCTCTGCCCGGGATCCGTCGGAATTGTAGAAGCACCAGGTGCCTCCTTCCTCCTGCCAGCCGGATGCTGCCCAGGCCGTCATCGCGGTTCCCAGTGTCATGACTGCTACTGCACATGGAATTAACAAATTTTTCTTCTTCATTATTCTTTGTTCCCCTTTCTTCTTGTCGCTTTCTGCATTACATCTTTTTCTATCCTATCGGCGGAAGTGCTGTTCTCTCCCGCCTGCATCATGACTCTACACCCTGGAACGATTCCAGGGTCAAGGGAAGTCACGAATCCGTAAATCATCGTAAGTTTGATGCAAAAAACCTTGAAAAGCGCATGGTTTTCGTCAGAATAATGTAAAAAATCAGATGCACGAAAATTGCGGACGTGGTATACTTAGTGAATGCGGGAAATGGCAGAAGCGAGGATTTCATATGCACCCACACTGCCCCTTTGTCAACATAATTTGAAGAAAATACGTGAAGCCGCCGCGCATGACGCATACTCTGCGAATGTAAAGGCCATATAGAAAAGGAGAACACACATGGAACCAACCCGTCTGAATAAATATTTAAGTGAGCAGGGCATCTGCTCCCGCCGGGAGGCAGACCGTCTCATCGAGGCCGGCCAGGTAACCATCGACGGCCGCAAAGCCGTCATAGGGGAAAAGGTTACCGGCCAGGAAACCATCCTCTGTAAGGGCAAACCCGTGGGCAGGGCCTCTGGCGGCCAGAAGGTCCGCCCGGTGCTTCTGGTGGTCAACAAGCCCCGGGGAATCGTCTGTACCACCTCGGACAAGGATCATGCCCCCAATGTCCTGGATCTGATCCAGTATCCTGCCCGTGTATATCCCGTGGGCCGTCTGGACAAAGATTCGGAAGGGCTGCTTTTAATGACCAACCAGGGGGAGCTGGCCAACCGGATCATGCATGCGGGAAGTCTCCATGAAAAGGAATATCTGGTCACCGTGGACCAACCTTTTAATGCCGCCTTCCTGCGGAAGATGCGGGAAGGGGTGGAGTTAAAGGAGCTGGGGGAGAAGACCCGTCCCTGCCAGATCGAAGCTGTGGGGCCCAAGACATTTAAGATCATCCTGACCCAGGGACTGAACCGGCAGATCCGCCGGATGTGCGGGGAACTGGGCTACCGTGTGGTGACCTTAAAGCGCACCCGTATCATGAACATCCATCTGGGCAGACTGAATACAGGAGATTTCCGTCGGGCCACCCCCAGGGAGCTGGAGGAACTGGAGCGGCACCTTGGGCTGGCAAAGGATGATGCAGCCCAATATGACAGTGATTTTGCAGAATAGCCAGAATCTGTGTGTACGTATACTACAGACCGCCAGGATTTACAGTAATGTCTCCAGGAAAGTACCTGGCTGGCGGTCTGCAGTCGGGTTGTACTGTAAATTCAACCGGTGCGCAGTATAACAATTCAGGAAGGTATCTGAACTGCTATGCATGTATAGAATGGAGGAAACCATGAACCAGGAAGAGAAGCTGCAGCGGATGAAAGAGCTTTCCGCGATCCTTTTACAGGCTTCCAGGGCCTATTACCAGGAAAGCCGCGAGATGATGAGCAACTTCGAATATGATAAACTATATGATGAACTTTTGAAACTGGAGGACGAGACCGACATCGTGCTGGCAGGTAGCCCCAGCCAGAAGGTCGGCTACGAATCCTTAAGCGAGCTTCCCAAGGAAGCCCACGAATCCCCCATGCTGTCCCTGGACAAGACCAAGGACGTAGAAGCCTTGCAGGAATGGCTGGGCAGCCAGAAGGGACTTCTGTCCTGGAAGATGGACGGGCTGACCATTGTGCTGACCTACGAAGGCGGGAGCCTGGTCAAAGCGGTCACCCGTGGAAACGGCGAGATCGGCGAGGTCATCACCAACAACGCCCGTGTCTTCGCCAATGTGCCCCTCCGGATCGCCTACCAGGGCCAGCTTATCCTGCGGGGCGAGGCGGTGATCCGGTATTCAGATTTCAACCGTATCAATGAAGAGATCGGGGACGCAGACGCCAGATACAAGAATCCCCGGAACTTGTGCAGCGGTTCTGTCCGCCAGCTGAACAATGAGATCACCGCCCAGAGAAATGTCCATTTCCAGGCATTTTCCCTGGTGCGTGCAGACGGGGTGGATTTCGCAAATTCCAGACAAAAGCAGTTTGAATGGCTGAAAAGCCAAGGCTTTGATGTGGTGGATTACCAGGAGACTGACCGGGAGACTCTGCCGGAAGCTGTCCGGCAATTTGCCGAAAAAATACAAAGCTATGATATCCCTTCCGACGGTCTGGTGCTTCTCATGGATGACATCGCTTACGGAGAATCCCTGGGACGCACGGCCAAGTTTCCCCGGAATTCCATTGCCTTCAAATGGGCGGATGAGATCCGGGAGACAAAGATTTGTGAGGTCGAATGGAGCGCCTCCCGGACCGGGCTGATCAATCCGGTGGCTATTTTTGAGCCGGTGGAGCTGGAGGGCACCACAGTCAGTCGGGCCAGCGTCCACAACATCAGCATCATGGAGGCCCTGAAGCTGGGGGAGGGGGATACCATCACGGTCTACAAGGCCAATATGATCATCCCCCAGATCGCCGAGAATCTGACCCGGAGCGGGACCATCCGGATACCGGACCACTGCCCCGTGTGCGGCGGCCAGACCCAGATCCGCCAGGTAGGGGAAGTCCGTTCTCTATACTGTACCAATCCGGACTGTCAGGCCAAGAAGATCAAGAGCTTCGCCCTCTTCGTCAGCCGGGATGCCTTAAATATCGACGGCATGTCCGAAGCCACCCTTGAGAAATTCATCGCCGCCGGATTCATCCACGAGTTCGCTGATATCTTCCATCTGGACCGACATGAGGAGTCTATCATCACCATGGAAGGCTTCGGCCAGAAGTCCTACGACAATCTGGTGGCTGCCGTGAAGACCGCATCCCAAACCACCTTGCCCCGGATGATCTATGGGCTGGGGATTCCCGGGATCGGAACCGCCAACGCCCGGATGCTGTGCCGGGAATTCCATTCCGATTTTGACCGGCTGCGCCATGCACAGCAAGAAGAGCTGGTGCTGGTGGATGGGATCGGCCAGGTACTGGCCGATGCCTGGGTAAGCTATTTCTCCTTGGAGAAGAACAATGAGCAGGTAGACCGGCTCCTGGCCGAGCTGACCATTGAGCAGGAGGAGGAAAGCCAGACGGCCGCCGTCTTTGCCGGGATGACCTTTGTTATCACCGGCTCCGTGGAACATTTCGCCAACCGCAAGGAGCTGCAGGCGGCCATCGAAGTCAGGGGAGGCAAGGCTACAGGGTCTGTTACCTCCAAAACCACCTACCTGATCAACAATGACGTAACATCCAATTCATCAAAAAATAAAAAAGCAAAAGAGCTGGGAGTTCCTATCATATCCGAAAAAGATTTCCTGGCCATGCTGGAGGAGTAGACCATGCCAATCAAAGTACAAAATGACCTTCCGGCCAGGGCAATCCTGGAATCGGAAAATATCTTCGTGATGGATGAAAAACGTGCCATCAGTCAGGACATCCGTCCCTTACAGATCCTGATTCTGAATCTGATGCCTGTGAAGGAGGAGACGGAGACCCAGCTTCTGCGGGCACTGTCCAACACGCCGCTGCAGGTGGACTGCTCCTTCCTGATGCTGTCCACCCACATTTCCAAGAATACCTCTGCCAGCCATATCAACAAGTTTTATGTGCCTTTTTCGGAGATCCGGCAGCAGCGGTTCGACGGGATGATCATCACAGGGGCGCCGGTAGAGAATCTGAAGTACGAGGAGGTCAATTACTGGCAGGAGCTTACCACCATCATGGAATGGTCCAAGACCCACGTCCACTCCACCCTGCACATCTGCTGGGGTGCCCAGGCGGCCCTGTATTACCACTATGGAATTCCCAAATACCAGAGGGACAAGAAGCTGTCCGGCATCTATAGACACAAGGTGCTTCACCACCGGCTTCCGCTGGTACGTGGGCTGGACGACTATGTGATGGCGCCCCACTCCCGCTATACGGAGGTACGCCGGGAGGATATTGAGAAGCACCCGGATCTGAATATTCTCATCGATTCCCAGGAAGCGGGAGTATTTCTTGTCATGCAAAATAACGGCCGCCAGATCTTCCTCCAGGGCCACCCGGAATATGACCGTATGACCTTAAACAACGAGTACCAGCGGGATCTCCAAAAAGGGCTGAACCCGGAGCTGCCCTGCAATTATTATGAGAACGATGATCCCTGCAGCCGTCCTGTCTTAAGCTGGCGCAATCTGGCCAATACTCTGTATGCCAACTGGCTGAATTATTATGTGTACCAGACTACGCCATATGAGCTGGATGCGGATATGCAGTAACAGTCCGTAAGTGCTTCAAAAGATGGCGTACTATAACCCCCTCCCTCATTCTGCTATACTAAATGAAAGTATCGCGAAAGGAGGGAGTTTTTATGAACAGAGCAAACCAGGAGACAGTGACAACCTTCGCAGAGGTACTCTCCACCGCCGGGATCAGCTGCCACCAGGCGGGACGCCCGGCAATGGCGGACAGCCGTCCCATGATCTACTTCCAGGGGATGAAGGTCTACATCCCGGACGGCTTCCAGCCGGAGACACTGCTGAAGCTGCTCCGGGTGATGAGACAGCTATGATGCGGCATATGGCCGCCGGGGCTGACCGTATCTTCCTGGCCTGCGGCCCGACCGATTTCCGTAAGCAGATTTCGGGACTGGCTGCCATGGTCAGTCTCCAGTTCAGGCTGGATCCTTTCCAGGAAAATTATGTGTTCATCTTCTGCAACAAGAGGAAAGATTCCATCAAGGTTCTCAGATATGACCGGAA
>CAJTOW010000018.1 GCA_910577655.1 uncultured Lachnospiraceae bacterium
ATAGTTATCCTAGAGGAAAAACTATCCATTACACTGGTATGACATAATGATCCTTATGTCATCCAGGGGAGCAGAAGAAGGGAGGGGAGAAAAGCATGGCTGTGAATGAATCTGAAGTTGAGAACGAGTTGGATATAAGAACCGGAAAGCAGAAAGCGGCTGACCGTGGCCCGTCGGCCACTCCCACCGCCATGCTGATCCGTGTCTTCGGGAAGAAGGACCATGAGCCTTACGGAGACATCGTCCACTACGAGCTGAAAAAGCCGGTTCCCTATCATGGTGCGGCGGAGCTGGTATTAAGAATCGATGCCATCAGTCGTGGCCTGGATCTCCCTGATTTCGGAAACACCTTCCGGAGCGTCCGCAGGTCTGGAGACGAAGGTACCAATGTTCTGCCAGAAGAGTACTGGAGGGAGAAGCCCATGGGGGAGCAAAATCCGCCCCAGGAAGTTCAGAAAGCTTCTGGTATCAGGGACACCGGCCAGGAAACGGGAGGTCCATCTTCTGGGGTTCCGGCATCCGGCAGCACGGATACCAGTCCGGATCACGACGGGCCTATGAAAAGCAGGGACGCTCCTGCCACCAGGGTTCGGGATACCATCTATCTGCAGTTAATTGGCCGACAGCATACCAGTATCCAGGGACGGATCTGGGGGAGGGTTACCAGGAAGAAGTACGTCAGCTTCCGAAGCGCCCTGGAGTTGATTTATCTGCTGTCGGAAGCGGTGTGAAGGAAGACGGATGTTTGAAACAGGTTCCGGGAGGTTCGCTGAGGCCGGATGGGACGGAAGTGGAAAAGCATCAATTTTTCAATCATGTAAAAAACGCGTTACAAACGTTTTTTAATAGGAAACCCTGCACGTAGGGTTTCCAAATAATCTTGAAGAAGGAGAGAGGGATTATGTTAAGAAAGCTTCGCAAGAACTACAGACGCCTGGTAGCATTTATGCTAACCGTCGCCATGACATTCACTAACGTGTTCACGAACCTGAATGTGGCGTTTGCAGCCGGTGAAGAGCAGGAAGCTCTGTTCCTGGTTGATGGCGAAGACTTACGGGAAGCGATCGACTCTGCCGTTGATGGCGGCGAGACCTTCAAATTCAGTTCCCTGGAACTGAAAGCGAAAACCAAGAGTCTGAAAGCTTCCTATGAGAAACTGATAGGAGGAAAGAACGGAAAAGTCTACCAGTTAGACGTGGACGTGGATGAACGCTATGCCCCAGAAGATACTTCAATAGAAGTCTTCTACAACGCGGGCACCGAGGAAGTGATCTTCCTGTTCATCAATGAAAGCGATATGGTTGTCAAGTTCCGGGCCAACGTGGACGGCTACGAAACTGCACGGGTAACTATCAATCCCAATGCGGCTAACGTGGATGATACGGAAGCCTCCTATGTGGAAGACTACAGCAACACCAACATGATTGACGATATGCCCCACACCCTGGGCGCAGAAGTTTTGAATCCTACCACTGAGGCCGGTGCAGACGAGGGAACGGATGCAGGGGAAACCTCAGAGGCGGTGGAAGGACCCGCCGGTGAGACAGGCGCTGCAGACGGAAACGAGACTGAGGAAAGCAGTCCGGCCGAGGAAACCAGTGAGGCCGGTGAAGATGTCGAAGGTGAGACCACGGATGCGGCTGAGAACGGGGACAGCGAGATAGGCGAGACTACCGAAGCAGCCGGAAGCGAAGCTGGTGAGACCAGCGAGGCAGCAGGCAGCAAGGAAGAGACGACCGTAGCTGACGAGAACAATACTACAGAAGAAGACGGTGAGACCACTGAGGAGACCACTGTAGAAGAGACCGAGGCCGAGGAGAGCGAGGCAGAGACGGAAGCTGAGACCGAAACGGAGATCGAGGCAGAGGCAGCAGACAATGAGGCAGATGCAGAGGACGAAGCCGCTGGGGAAGCCGGAGCAGCCGACGAGGTCCAGCCGGAGGCAGGCAGCGCAACCGCCAGCATTTCCATCCGGAAGATCCGTCAGGTGGCATCCAGCGTGCAGGTTCTGGATGATGCAGACATTGTCATTGACCCCGAGAATGTACCGGAGGATGAGACACCGGAGATCAGCGAGGATTCCGATGTAGAAGTAGAGACCGAAGAGAAGACTGAGGCACCCGAGGAGGAGCCGGAGGAAACCACCGAGGCCGAGACCGAGGATACCCGCGCAGCCGAGACAGAGGAGACCGAAGCTGAGGTATCCGGCGACGATGAATCCGAGGAAAGCAGCGCCGCTCAGGAAACTACTGAGATTGATGAGACCACCGCCGCCGATGAGAGCAGCGCAGCAGATACCGAAACCAGCGCAACCGATGAGAGTAACGCCGCCGACACTGAAACCAGTGCATCCGATGAGACCAGCGGGTCCGGCGACGAAACAGACGCATCTGAGGAAAGCAGCGCAGCCGATATTATTATAGAAGAAGAAAGCACCGCAGCCGGTGAAACGGATGCTTCCGGGACCCCGGTAGAGGTGGAGTCCAGCGCAGCCGACAGCAGCGCCGGCGAAACCGAAGCCCCCGAGGGCAGCGGTGATGCCGATATCCCGGATATCAAAGACGGCCAGGAGCTGGAAGATGACATCAATGGTGCATTCGAAACTCTGGGTACTTTAAACGGAAAAGCCTACAACACCGTAACCATCTGGGATTCTGCCAATGCCAGAGCCTACAAGGTAGCTGCCAAAGATCTGGCTGGTATCGAGGCCGTGGCAGGCGTGTACCGTGTGGACTATGCTGTAGATCCAGTAGGAAGCGCTTCTTTCAAAGGCAGCAGGAGTATCAGCGAGGGAGAGAACCTGTATTTTGCAGTAGTACCGCAGGAAGGATTCCAGATCACCATCGTGACTGCCAATGGCGTGGAACTGGAGGAAGTGGATGCCGAGACAGTAGCATCTGAAGCTGAAAGTCTGGCCGGATATGCACATATATATGCAATTGAAGAAGCAGCAGAGGATCTGGAAATCGTAGCATCCCTGGAAGAGGTTGTGGAAGGATCCCATCCAGAATTCAGCGATTCTGTCACCGTCAATGGTGTGACCGTGACCGCTACGGCTGAGGAGGGCATTATTCCGGAAGGCACCGTGCTGAGCGTGGAAGATGTTACCGGTCAGGTGGAGGCTGCCGTCAAAGAAAAACTGGAAAGCGAAGACAGCGAGAAGGTTGTCCAGGCAGTTCTGGCCTACGACATCAATCTGATGCTGGGTGGTAAAAAGCTGAACAATACCTGGGGCGAGGGCGCGGACAGCTATGTGACCGTGAGATTCTCCGGAAGCAGAATTGCTGAGCTGAGTAAAGACGCAGACCAGATTGATGTATCCACACTGGAAACCCCGACCCAAACCGTGGAAGCCGCCCTGGGCGGAACCGAGGAGATGGCGGTTGTTGATGACATAACCGTTGACAATATCACGGTCAACAGTGAGGAAGGCAAGAGCATTGACGTAAGTGGGGATGCAAGTGTCCGTACGGTTGAGTTTGAGACTACACATTTCACTGTTGAAACTATAGTTTTTAGTCAAAGAGAGAGCATTAGCATTGCAGTAGTACCTGAAGAGACTACAATGCGGGTGGGGGACCAACCATTTCAGGCTATAGCGGAAGTGACTCCCGAAGAGAATGCCGCAGAAATAACAATAACATGGAGCAGCAATAATCAGAAGGTAGCAACTGTAACAAATGAGGGTCTAATCACGCCTATAGGTGTAGGAGAGGCAATTATTACGGTTACAGCTCGAGATAAAGATAAGCAGGCTCTTGCAAGTGCAGCGCTGGTTGTGAATGTGACCAAGCAGCTAATGGGTGTATCGCAGCAAACAGCATTTTTCTATATTAGCAAACTAACAAATACGTCTGGTAAGGATTATTCACTTGCTTGGTATTTTGCAGGTGAAGGTACAGTAAATGCCCCTCCAGCTGCTGGTAGTGAGACTAAATACTACGATATGACCATGATAGGGGATAAACCAGTACCGAATGAAACGCATTCATATACGTGTGTGAATAACGAGTGGGAGCATTCCTGTTCCGAAAACAAACAATTTGAAGCACCTAATTTTCCTGATATAGAAAAAACAGTTAATGGTGAAACGATAACCTATAGATATAAGGGCAATGTAGATGATTCGTATAATGGTTTGACATATACTGTTGAATGGAAATACATTAGCGATACTAGTGGGGCGAATGCAAATGTAAATGGAATTAATCATTATCTTGAACACGGTAATGTCTATCATGTGGATGGATATGCTGTGCTGTCCGATTCAGTCACAGTGGATTTTCGTGTAAAAAATCCAGGGGCAGATGGCTTTGCATCTGTTTATGGTGATGAAAAGATTCTGGTCTATGACAATGTTGGTGAAGACGGAGTTGATGTAGAAGCACCAGAACAAAACGGATATGTAGATGAGAATACGGGAATCAGATATAATTTTGACGGCTGGTATACAGATAGCTCTTGTAACCAGGAGTATAAATATGATGGCGATTTCAAGGGTATAAAAGAGAGCATTGTATTTTATGGAAGATATACTGCCCAGGATAGCTTATATTATAATGCAAATGGCGGTGCTGGGACAATGGCACCGACCATTGGACTGGCAAATAGCAGAGTTCAAGTTAAAGCTAATGAGTATACTCGTGAGGGATATGAATTTGCTGGATGGAATACAAGTGCAGATGGTAAAGGCATATCTTATGCAGTAGGAAATACCTATCAGTTGTCAGATGGCGATGATGTGTTGTATGCGCAGTGGGAAGCGGATACAGCGAAGATCACGTTCAAGACAAACGGCGGGAGCAGCGTACCGGAGATGACGGGCAAGACGGACGAGGGGATCACCGACAGAACGATGCCGGAGACGACCCGGACCGGATACACCTTCACGGGCTGGTATGCGGAGGAAGAACTTGAAACGGAAGTGTCCAGCCTGCCCGGAAGCTACCCGGCAGGGACGACCACGTACTACGCAGCCTGGACGGCCGATGAGTCAAAAATCGTGTTCGTGACAAACGGCGGGAGCAGCGTACCGGAGATGACGGGCAAGACGGACGAGGAGATCACCGACAGAACGATGCCGACAACGGTTCGAACCGGATATACCTTTTCCGGATGGTATGATAATGTAGTGCTGACTGGAACGGAGGCAACCCAACTGCCAGCAGCATTCCCGGTAGGGACAAAGACTTACTACGCAAAGTGGACTAAACGAACCGATTTGTCTTACATTAAAAATTACCTGGAAGTAGATGCCAATGGAGAACCGGTTTTGGATGATGAGCAAAAGCAGATAAAGATTAAAGAATCTGTACCTGTTGGAAACCAGACTTTCGAAGATACGGTCTACAGCGATAATATAAAGGAAGAAATCGAAGGTTATGTATATAAAGGTGTTAACGTACCTTCCCTGACAATCAGCGCCACCGAAACCGACAATGTATTTAACTTCTACTACACCAGAAGAACCGACCAGAGCTACACAGTGAACTATCTCGAAAGAGGCACTGGAGAAAATGGTAAAGATAAGGTTCTCCACGAACCAAAGGTAGTAGAAAACCAGACCTTCGGAGTACTTGTGACAGAAACAGCACTTCCCATCCCCGGCTATGACATTGTTGCCCCAGGCCAGGAGACCATCCAAATCCGGGTAGAAAAGGATAATGTCAAGAACGTTATCGATTTCTACTATACCGAGCAGAGTCCCATTACAATCACCTACGTGGCAGCGCCTGAAACCGTAGAAGAAAATGGGGAGCAGAAGGAAGTACGCCATGGTGGAGTAACAGCTTCTGCCACAAGCACAGCAAATCCTGAAGAGAGCGCCACTAATAGCCTGAAGCCGGCCAGCGGAACTCCCGCAGGTTCTACGGCAGTACCAGACACCGGATACTATTTCAGTGGCTGGAAACGTCTGCTGGACGATGGCACAGAAAGCACAACTTATGTGTCCACAGATACAAACTTTACTCCGGCTAAGAATGCAGAAACCGGCATTTATGAGGAGGCAACCTACGTAGCCCATTTTGAAATCCAGGGTGACCGGTCCTATGAGATCCACTATTTCTATGAAAATGCAGATAAGTGGAAAGGTTACAGAGAGGATGAAGACGGAAAGGTTATCGTAGATCATAAAGCAACCTATGGAACTAAGATTCCATATGCAACCGGAAGAATTGAAACCTCTTTTGCAGACGACGAAAACATTTATACATTTGAAAGAATTGATGGTCCTGAAACAGTTACTGAGAACGATGCAGCCAATATCGTCAAAGTATACTATAGCGTGGACAATGCCGGAACTCCAGACCCGGGCAAACCGAATCCTGGCGGAACCGATGGCATCCCGGATAAGTACCAGATCACCTTCACCTACCAGGCGGCAGAGAATGCCCATGGTACAGTGACCGGAACCACCAGCGAGGTAAAGACGATACAGGAGATTACCAGGGATCCTGACACACTGGTCATTACCAGCGTAGGGGAAAAGACACAAGCTCATCCAACCCAGCCGTCCAAAGTAGAGGGTGATCCAAAAGACGGATACAGCTTTGAAAAATGGAATGATGGGAAAGAAGAATTCCTGAGTGACGACGCACTGAGGGCAAAGGCTTACGATGTGGATAAGACCTTCACCGCTTATTTCAAGGCAAATGCCCAGGAATACACGGTCCGCTTCCTTGAAGAAGGTACCAACAAAGAACTTGCAAAAGAAGTGGCTTACAGTGCAGTTTATGACGAAGAGGTTCGTGGTGCCAGCAAGAGAATTGAGATTCCGGAGTATACATTTGTAAAAGCAAATAATATAAAGGTGGGATCTGATAACAAGGCCAATATCATCAACGTTCTCTACAGTACCGACAGCAAGTCTGACCTGACGGAGAACCCGGACCCGACTCCTGAGAACCCCGGCGATGGCATCCCGGACAAATACCAGGTAACCTTCACCTACCAGGCGGAAGCGAATGCCCATGGCACAGTAACCGGAACCACCAGCGAAGTGAAGACCATCCAGGAGATCAGAAGGGATGCAGAAGGCACCATCACTTCTGTAGGCACAGTGACCCCGGCTAATCCGACACAGCCGTCCACCATAGGTACCGAGACCGGCTACCACTTTGACAAGTGGACCGATGAGGCTGGCAATGAGTACAAGGATGATCCGGCCCTGACAAGGGAGAGATTTGCAGTCAACAAGACCTTTACAGCACACTTCACCCCGGATGCACAGACCTATATTGTGCGGCATGTGGATGAAGATACCGGCAGAATCATTGAGACCAGCGAAGCCAAGGCAACCATCTTTGGCGCAGTTATCAACGGTGTCAACGAGAAACAGAAGATAAATGGCTATGCTTTTGTAAAGGCGGATGTCCTGACCATAGGCATTGACAACAGCAGGAATACTGTTAATGTTTATTACAGCGCAGATACCAAGTCTGACCCGAAGGCCGATCCCAATCTGGATCTGGATCCTGAGAACCTGGGCGACGGTATCCCGGATAAGTACCAGATTACCTTCACCTATGTGGCTGAGGAAAATGGTACCGTGACCGGAACAACCACCGAGGTGGGAACTATCCAGCAGATCGAGCGGGATCCGGAGACCGGAGTCATTACCTTGAAGGGTGAGGAGTCACCTGTTTATCCGACCCAGCCGTCCACAGTGAAGGCAAATGAAGGATATTATTTCCTCCAGTGGAACGATGGTTCCGAAAATCTGGTAAATGATGATGCTGTACGTGGAAAGAGCTACCTGAAGGACACTACCTTCCAGGCATACTTTGAAGCAACTCCCAACAACTTATGGGAGGCATCAAAGAGAGTAACCAATATTCCCTCAAGAGGCTACTACCGCGTAGGCGAGGATGCCACCTTTGAGATCACTGTAAGGATGAAACCGGGTGCAAACCGTCCGCTGAAGGATATCACCCTCAGGGAGCAGCTGGCAGGAGCATACTTCGTGGAATATGCCAACTGCGGCTACACCGTAGATGCAGCAACACCTGGTCTGGCAAGGATTGACAGACTCGAGCCGGACCGTAGTACTGCGCACAGTCTACAAGGTAACCAGAAATGACTTGTTCAACCGGAGCTTCCAGAATATTGTGAAGATCGAAGGTAAGAATGACATGGACGTTGTAACACCCAATGAGCCTGACAGAAAAGATGTAGAGGTACTGGAACCCGGTACCGGCTCCATCCCGGCAGGCGCCCAGGGCGGCGGAAGCAGCTCTGGTGGCGGCGGTGGCGGCGGAAGCAGCACCCGGAGTCCTGGAACCGGCGGCGGAACCGCAGGCGGCCCAGGAACCGTGACCATCGACCCGGAAGCAGTACCGTTAGCAAATCTTCCAGATATGGGCAACGACGATATCCTTGCTCTGATTGACGATGAGGAAGTACCCTTAGCCGCCCTTCCCAAGACTGGTCAGACCGGAAGCGCAGCTCTGATGCTCATGCTTTCCAGCATGATGCTGGCAGCATTTGCGGTGGTTACCAGGAAGAAGGAAGAGGAACAGTAAAGAATAAGTAGTAATCTATATTGATTTATGTAGTGGCAGTTCACCGGGGTCAGACATACCTGACCCTGGTGAATACCCCAAGGTCGAATATCCCGCAGTCTACTGTGGGATATTTAGCACTATAAACGTTATATCTTTCGAGAAGGAAGTCTATTGCATTCGTGCTGTGGGCTTCCTTCTTTTTCGGCGGCAGGATGGTGGAGGACAGATGGGAAAAAAGAGAGAAAGAAGCTTGCAAAATTCCTGATTTGCTATTTTCATGACAGCGTCGGTTGCTTCATTGTAAAATGATCTTATGGTTGCCTAACCCTCCAATCTGTGATGAAATAAATTTACATTTCCCGGAAATCCATGAAATGGACCACCGAGCAGGCCATGGAAGCGATGAAAATTCCGGTTAAGGACAGGAAGCGGTATATGGCAGGGCTGTAATAAAATTTAATCTCTCAGGATCTGTTTCCCCGCCGCTTGTGGCGGGGATTTGTTTGTGTTATTTATCTTCATAGTGGCCTCGGCAGTGAGCTATGCAGATGCCACCCGCTCTCCGGATGGTGGAGATTAGAGTGTGTCTGAAAATTGCTTTTCGGTAGCTGTGCGCTCCACTTCGTGGGAGATTTGGCCCAAATGAACGCGGCGTAGTGGGCTACGTTAAGTGAATTTGGGCCAAATATACCGCGAAGTGGGGCGCACAGATGCCGGGAATGAATTTTCAGACACACTCTAGGAGAAATGGTCTGGTAGAAAGACGGCCGGACTTTTCTTAATAGAATATAATAGCATATAAGCAACACAACAAGTAAATTTACAGAAAGTCAAAAGCTTATAAATAAACAATTAAAATATAAATAAAAAATAAATAAAATATAAAATATTTATTGACAACATTTCCATATATTGGTAAAATATAATCAATCAAACCGATGACGGAATCGCCGGGAAACCGGTCAGATTCCGGGTGTCGGGAGAGTATCTGGGTCAGAATGGGAAACATTGAGGGCAGGATTCATCTAAAGGAGGGATCAGATTTCATTAGGCATCCGATCATGCCAGGGAAGGTGAAATCATGGCCCTTATTTTTTCTTGTTTTTCCGTCCTGGATGGGAAAGTAGTTTTTTTTATAGTTTGTTTTAAAAATTATTGGGAAGGAAGGTGTAGTTTGTATGAAATTTCTTCAAAAACTGGGCAAGGCGCTGATGCTGCCCGTGGCATGTCTGCCTATCTGTGGTATCCTCATGGGCATTGGTTACCTGCTTTGTCCGGCGACCATGCAGGGCGGTGATATCACCGGCTTCAAGGCACTGACAGGTCTGTTCCTGGTGAAGGCAGGCGGTGCATTGATTGACAATATGGCCCTGCTGTTCGTAATCGGTGTAGGTGTGGGCATGTCCAGGGACAATGACGGCACCGGCGGTCTGGCGGCCCTGGCCTCCTGGCTGATGATTACCACCCTGCTGAGTACTGGCGTGGTGACCACCATGATGCCTTCCGTGGCGGACGACGTCAACAAGACACTGGCATTTAGCAAGATTGCCAATCCGTTTATCGGAATCATCGCCGGTATCGTAGGCTCCACCTGTTACAATAAGTTCTACAAGACAGAGCTGCCGGACTGGCTGTCCTTCTTCAGCGGCAAGCGGTGCGTGGCCATTATCGCAGGTGTGGTTTCCATCCTGGTATCCGTGGTACTGCTGTTCGTGTGGCCGGTGATCTTCGGTGTGCTGATCGCTGTAGGTCAGGGCATCGTAGGGATGGGCGCCGTGGGCGCAGGTATCTATGCGTTCCTGAACCGTCTGCTGATTCCTACGGGACTGCACCATGCACTGAACAACGTATTCTGGTTTGATACCATCGGACTTGGCGATCTGTCCCACTTCTGGGCAGGCGATACCTCCGCGGATGTAACCTGGTCCCTGGGTATGTATATGTCCGGTTTCTTCCCCTGCATGATGTTTGGTGTCCCGGGCGCTGCCCTGGCCATGGTCCATTGTGCAAAGGATAACAAGCGGAAGGTGGCATTTGGCCTTCTGTTCTCCGCAGCCGTCTGTTCCTTTGTCTGCGGCGTCACCGAGCCCTTTGAGTTCGGATTTATGTTCCTGGCTCCGGCTCTGTATGTGCTCTATGCACTGTTGTACGGTATTTTCACCGTGATCGTAGCCCTGGTAGGCTTCAGGGCCGGGTTCTCCTTCTCCGGCGGCGCCACGGATGCACTGTTCTCCGCGTCCCTGCCGGCAGCAGCCAATACCTGGATGCTTCTTCCCCTGGGTCTGGCGGCATTTGCTGTCTTCTATGTGGTGTTCCGTTTCGCCATTACGGCCTGGGATCTGAAGACTCCGGGACGGGAGGACGACGATGTGGAGGATGAGATGAACGCGGTTCTTTCCAATGACAACTATGCCCAGGTGGCTTCCGTCATCCTGGAAGGTGTCGGCGGCAAGGACAATGTAGACTCCATCGACAACTGTATTACCAGGCTCCGCCTGGAGGTGAAGGATACTACCCTGGTAGACGAGAAGAAGATCAAATCAGCCGGTGTCTCCGGCGTCATCCGCCCAGGCAAGACCAGCGTCCAGGTGGTAGTCGGCACTAAGGTACAGTTTGTGGCAGATGAGTTTAAGAGGCTTTGCAGATAAACGTGCTTTCAGGCACACTCCAAGGCTGCTGTTGACTCAGAGAAATCCCCGCAATATATGGATGCGATTATCAAAGTATTCGCATTATATATTGCGGGGATTTATTTTCTGCTCTTACAGCATCTCCATATAAGCAAGCAACTGGTCCGCGATCTCCATTCCGATATAGACCAGGGCGCCAAGGATTGCTGCTGCCAGCAGAAGGAACAGAAGCTTGTAGAACATATAAGCTCTCGCAAAATTCCTCCGGTTGGTATTCTTTTTATTAAAGGCCAGATAAACCAGGTAGAACCATCCGATTATGGGGATATTCATGCACATCAGGGTGAAGAACCACTGGTGGACGGATGCATCTGAGGTCTGGGGGGTGAAGACCTTGAGGCTGGGCCTGCACTTTTTCTTCTTTGGCTTTTTGGTCTTTTTTTCTGTTTCTGCTAAAGAGGTGACCAGTCCGGGAATATTGGCGGCCTCGTCGTCTTTCACCTTGCCGGCAGTAGTCTGGCCGGAACCGGTTTTTCCTGGAGTTGTCTGTGTTGTCTTTGTATTCATGTGGGTGTCTCTCCTATGGAACAGTTCAGGGGGTATCTGAAGGGTTGGTATCGGTTACGCTCTCACTATCGCCTGCTGCTCCGGGGCCTCCGCTGCTGCCTCCGGAGGTGATCACCGGGGAGGGGCCTGCCAGACCGCCGGCACTGGCAGACCATTTGCGCTGTTCCAGATAAAGGACATTTAAGAGCTTCTGCTGCTCCTGGGCGATCCGGGTCTGCTCGGCGGCATTCTGGGAGTCCTCACGGGCCTGGACATTGGCCTGCTGCCTGTTCCATTCCTCCTCTGTGGGCAGGGTGGAGATACGGGTGATGGCGTCATTGAGCCGCTGGGTGTAGGTAGCGGCCTCGGCGTAGGTACGCACCAGGGACAGCTTGTTGATGGTATCCTGCACCATCTGGGCGGCATTGGGAACCTGGTACTGGAGGGCTTCCAGATCCTGAAGGGCAGAGAGGAAGGTGTTCTTGCGGGTCTCCACCTCCAGGGCAGCCCGCTGCTTTACGGCAGCTTCCTCGGCCCGTGCCTGGGCGGCAGCGGCTTCCCTGGCCTTCTGCTGCTCGTAGAGGGCGATGGTCTGCTGCATCTGGCGGATGGTGCCGGAGAACTCCTGGTACCGGGCGTCCACCCGTGACAACAGCTCGCCCCGTTTCTCACCTTCGTCCATAAGATTCAGCCTGGTGATCATGGACTGGTACTGCTGCTTCACCCAGTAGGTGTCCTCCACGGTCTCAATGGTCTTCTGTTCAAATGCCAGCACCTGGGCGTCAAGCTCTTCCTCCATCCGGCGCTGTTCCTTGTCGTGAAGATTCTGCTGGGCGCGGATCTGGCCGGTGACGCTGGCCAGGTCGGTGATACCGCTTTTTTCGTCCCGCTGCATTTCCACGGTCTCCGGTTTCTCCCAGTCCCAGGGTTCCAGACCAGCGTGGAGAGGCTCCATGACCTGCTTCCAGATCCGTCCGGCATAAGTACTGCCAAAGACGCCGGGCATAGCCCGTGGAATGTCGTAGCCCACCCAGATCGCGGTGGTGTAGTAACGTGTGTAGCCGCAGAACCAGGTGTCCTTGCTGCTGTTGGTGGTGCCGGTCTTGCCGGCACAGGGCATCTGGCCGGACAGGGCCAGACCCCGGCCGGTACCCTTGGTCAGGGTATCCTTGAGAATATCGGTGACCATGTAAGCGGAATCTTCCTGGTATACCTGTCTGGCGTGGGGCTTCATGTCCTTGGTCAGATTGCCCTGCTGCTCGTGCTCGATTTTCAGGATACAGGTGTGGTCGTTGTAGATGCCGCCGTTGGCAAGGGTGCTGTAGCCTTTGGCCATGTCCACCACCCGCAGGCCGTTGGTGAAGCCGCCGATGCTTAAGGAAGGTACATCATTGTCCACATAGGTGATCCGCTGGAATTCCATCTGGCCTAAGTAGTCCAGGCCGAAATTGATGCCAATGTCCTCAAGGATCTGCCATGCTACAGTGTTGTAGCTGCTGCTGAGAGCCGTTCTTACGGTGACCATGCCGTGGTAGCTGCCGCCGCTGTTGCGCGGGCCGCCTTCCCACTGGTGGTCGTCTATCATGCGGGCGGGCCAGTATTCGCCGGTGTCAAAGGCCGGCGCGTAGTCGATCAGGGGCTTGATGGTGCTTCCCGGCTGTCGGGCGCTTAGGTAAGCTCTGTTGAAGGGATCATCTGCTCCCCGACCGCCTACGATGGCTGCTACATAGTTGGTCTGGTTGTCTACAATGACCCCGGCTCCCTGGAGGGCATACTTGCCATTATCCTGGAGCTCCGTGAAGGAGGAGAGGCCGGCGTCCAGCTGTTCCTGCAAAAGCTCCTGCAGGGAGGAGTCCAGGGAGGTATAGATCTTGTAGCCGCCTGCCCGGATGGAGTCATTTTTCTCATTATAAAGAGTCTGAAAACGGCTGGTGTAGGCGGTGTAGTCGTCCTTGTCCTCAAAGGTGTACTGGAACTGGAAGCCGTCCAGCTTCATCAGCTCTAAGGCAGCGCAGTGGATGGCGTAGCTGCACTGGTAACGTTCGTCCGTGCCTTCGGATTCTTCCTGGACGATGTTCAGGGGCTGTTTGCGGTAGGTATCGTAATCTTCCTTCGTCAAATACTCCTGCTGATACATACTATGTAGTACATCATTGCGTTTTTCCAGGGAGGCCTGGGGGTTGCGTACCGGGTCATAGGTGGTGGGGCTGTTGCTGATGCCCACCAGGACAGCGGCCTCCGGAACAGTCAGGTAGGCGGCGTCCTTGCCGAAGTAGTAACGGCTGGCAGCCTGGACCCCATAGCAGTGGTGGCCGTAGAAGTTTGTGTTGCAGTAGAACTCCATAATGTCGGCTTTGGAGTATTTTTTTTCAACCTCTGGTGCCAGAAGGATCTCTACTACCTTGCGTGTAAAGCTTTTTTCCTGGGTCAGGAAGGTGTTCTTGACTACCTGCTGGGTGATGGTGCTGCCGCCCTGGGTGATGGCGCCCCTGTTTTTCACCAGGGCAAGGGCGGCCCGGGTGGTGGCGATCCAGTCCACGCCGGTGTGGCTTTTGAAACGCCGGTCCTCCTGGGCGATATAGGCGTTCTGGATGTTGAGGCTGATTTTTCCGATGGGGACATATTCGTAGTGGCCTGCGTTAATCAGGCCCACCAGATTCTTGTCCTTGTCGTAGACCTCTGTGTCGGACAGCATACGGAAATCCTGCCGGTTCATCTGGGCCAGCTTGTCATAGGCCACTTCCCGGCAGTATTCCAGGTCCGGTTTTACACGGGCATAGAGCAGGACGGCTGTAGTCACACCCAGGATCAGGGAGAGAACCAGAACCTGCAGTATTCCCTGAACCAGCCAGCCTGCCATGCCGATGATGCTGACCACAAGGGTGAGGATGCCTTTCAGGAAGGCGCGGATGATTTTTAGTATTTTCATTTCAGGTACCTCATGTTTTGGTGTAGATGTGGGGCATTGCAGGTAACAGCCCAGATGCCCCCTGCTGCGGTATACGGCTATGTGGAATGGTTCCGTGATGGCCGTATGTCCGCGGCTGCTGCGGTGAAGGCGCAGACTTGTCTGAACTGTTATGGAACTGCTACGATTATAATACATATTTTTCAAAAACGGTATAAAAACTGTAAAAATATGTAGAAAACATTGATTTTCTTATGGAAAAGAAGTAAAAAAGGATATACAATAAAGGGTACATAGTCGTATAAAATAAATATAAGGTGGAGATCAGCATGTACCAGATAGATTTTGATAGGCCCCAGTCCGTTCATTTTATCGGGATTGGGGGGATTAGTATGAGTGGGCTGGCAGAGATTCTGATACAGGAGGGTTTTACGGTCAGCGGGTCTGATGCCCATGAGAGCAGTCTTACAAAGCAGCTGGAGGCGGACGGAGCCAGGATTTATTATGGCCAGCGGGCGGATAATATTGTGGATGGGCTGGATGTGGTGGTGTACACGGCGGCGGTTCACCCGGACAATCCAGAGTACCAGGAGGCGGTGCGCCGGCAGCTTCCCATGCTGAGCAGGGCGGAGCTTCTGGGACAGATGATGAAGAATTACCGGCATGCGGTGGCAGTGGCGGGCACACATGGGAAGACCACTACCACGTCCATGCTCACGGAGATCCTTCTGGCAGCGGATCTGGATCCCACCATTTCCGTGGGCGGAATTCTCCACTCCATTGGGGGGAATATCCGGGTGGGCGGTCCGGAGCTGTTTGTGACCGAGGCCTGCGAGTATACCAACAGCTTTCTGTGTTTCTTTCCCACTATAGAGGTGATTCTCAATGTGGAGGAGGATCATCTGGACTTTTTTAAGGATCTGGAGGATATCCGTCGTTCCTTCCGGCTGTTTGCCCAGAAGCTGGGGCCGGAGGGGCTTCTGGTGATCAATTCGGATATCCCGGATTATGAGGAATTGTGCCGGGATCTGCCCTGCCCCGTGGTGACGGTGGGACGGTCGGTGGACAGCAATTACAGCGCGGGAGAGATCACCTGGGATGCCTGGGCAAGACCGGCATTTACCTTATTAAAAAATGGAGAGCCGGTGGGAGAGCTGTCCCTGGGTGTGCCTGGCGAGCACAATGTCTATAATGCCCTGGCGGCTGTGGCGGCGGCTGATGCCCTGGGTGTGCCCTGGGAGGCGGTGAAGGCCGGACTGGCCGGCTTTACCGGTACAGAGCGCCGGTTTGAGAAGAAGGGGGAGATCGGCGGGGTAACAGTGATCGATGATTATGCCCATCATCCCCATGAGATCGAGGCTACCTTAAAGACCGCGGCCACTTATCCCCATAAGAAGGTCTGGTGCGTGTTCCAGCCCCACACCTACAGCAGGACCAGGGCATTCCTGGATGAGTTTGCCCAGGCGCTGGTTCTGGCGGATGAGGTGATTCTGGCGGACATCTATCCGGCCCGTGAAACCGATACCCTGGGGGTCAGCTCCCGTGACATTGCGGCACGGATTACAAAGCTTGGGGGCAGCGTCCATTATTTTCCAAATTTTGACGAAATTGAAACATTTATTTTAAAAAATTGTTCCACAGGCGATTTGTTGATAACTATGGGGGCCGGAGACATTGTAAAAGTTGGGGAAAGGCTCCTTGGCCGGTAAGTTATCCACATTATCCACATAGTTTTCCACCATTTGTGTGTGGGAAGCTGTGTGGATTTTTTGATTTACATAAGATTCAGGGAGAAAATCCCAGAAACTCTGATTTTATAGGGGACAAGCCCGGTATATGACAAAATATACCAGAATATGCAGCAAAGTTATCCACAATATCCACAGCCCGAACACCCGTTTTTGTGGATGAATGAAGCTATTTCCTTTTGAAAAAGGATGTGTTAAGATAGAGGAAACCAGTTCCGATGGGCGTCAGAGCTCGGGCCAGAGGACGTTGCAAACCGAACTTGTTTGCATAAGACCTCTGGCATGAGCTCTGACATGGGCGGAACGCCCCGAGCTTCTTGTCCCCGGTGCATTATCGGGGGCAAGAAGAGAGGCCCAGCGGAACGGGCGGTAGGGAAAACCCCGAGATGGGCGTCAGAGCTCGGGCCAGAGGACGTTGCAAACCGAATTTGTTTGCATAAGACCTCTGGCATGAGTTCTGACATGGGCCAAGCGCCCCGAGCTTCTTGTCCCCGGTGCATTATCGGGGGCAAGAAGAGAGGCCCAGCGGAACGGGCGGTAGGAATGATTTCAGAACCTGTCAGGGAGAACGCATCAGTTTTCATATGCAACAGAGAGGGTGAGGATATATGGAGATGGTTTGCAGGTTCCAGGTAAGGGGGACCATAATTGATAACGTTTTTATTGACCAGCTGATGCCGGACGCACCAGGAGAATATCTGAAGGTATATCTGTACCTTCTGCGCCACCAGACAGAGAAGCCGGAGATCGGCAGCATTGCTGATGCCCTGAACCACACGGAGGCGGATGTAAGACGTGCCCTGCGGTACTGGGAGCAGATGGGTGCCCTGGTGGAAGATTCCGGGCAGCCCCCTAAAGAGGCAGGGAACGGCAGCAGCAAAACCAGGCAGAGGGACAAGGAGGGCAGGGACAGCACAAAGTTCCGGGATGTGCCATCCACCCGGGGCGTCGCGCTGGACGACCTGTGGAAGATTGCAGAGACGGACACCGGGAACAGACGGGCCGGACAGCAGGATGACAGCCCGGGAGCAGGTAGAGAACGGCCGGACCGGCGGACGGAAGAAGAGGCAGGGCAGGTCATTGCCCGTGTTCCGGGCCGTCTGGAAGGAAGGGAAGCTGTCCAGGTATCCGGAACACAAAAATCTGTCCAGCCGGGAGCAGATACGGTGCCTGCCGCCGGTGTATCTGTCAGGAAACCATCCCAGCAGGCGTCCCGGCCGGTCTACAGTCAGGAGCAGGTGAACCGGCTGTCGGAGGATGAGGATTTTGCCCAGCTTCTGTATATTGCCCAGAAATATATGAATAAAGCATTTACTCCCCGGGAGTGTGAGGTGTTCGCCTACTTGTACGACGGGCTTCACATGTCCCAGGAGCTTCTGGAGTATCTGGTGGAGCATTGTGTACAGGGGGGCCACACCAGTATCCGCTACATAGAGACTGTAGGCCTCAACTGGCATGAAAAAGGGCTGAGAACCGTGGAGGAGGCCAAGGCCTATGCCAGCGGATTCACTAAGGATTCCTTTGCGGTTATGCGGGCCTTTGGGCTGTCGGACCGGAGACCGGGGGATTCGGAGAAGCAGATGATCTCCCGGTGGTTCAGTACCTATGGGTTTACCAGGGAGCTGGTCATAGAGGCCTGCAACCGGACCCTGGAGGCTACCCACTCCCCCAGCTTCCGCTACGCGGATAAGATCTTGTCCGAGTGGAAGAAGGCAGGGGTCAGGAATCTGACAGATGTAAGCGCCCTGGACCAGAAACGCCAGAACAGGCGGACTGCCCAGCCGGTGAAGGCAAAGGCAAACCAGTTTCACAACTTTGAACAGAGGGATACAGACTATGACTCCATGGTCTTAGACCAGGTAAAGTCCTGGATCGGAGGGAAATAGACCTGCTGATGGCAGCGGCTTTGGGGACAATCAGAAGAGAGAAGGAGAAAAACAATGGCACTGAGTAATTCCCAGTACAATGCAATCATGCGGGAGTATGAGCAGCAGCAGGTGAGAAACCGTCATGACCAGGAGGCGCGGATCGCCCGGGTTTATGAACGGATCCCCCAGATACAGGAGCTGGATGTGGACACCGGGGCACGGGCAGCCGCCTGCGCCCGGAGGATTCTGGGAGGGGATGCGGGAGCGCGCCATACGCTCAGGGAGGAGCTGGAGGATATCCGGGAGCAGAAGCGGATTCTTCTGGCGGCGGCGGGATTTCCGGAGGACTACATGGAGCTGCGTTACCGCTGTCCGGACTGTAAGGATACAGGCTATGTGGACGGGAAGCACTGCCACTGTTTCGAGCAGGCAAGAATAAGCGTCCTGTATGCCCAGTCCAATATCCGGGAGGTCCTGGAACGGGAGAATTTTGAGACACTTTCCTACACATACTATGATGACAGCCATGTGGTTCCGGGGATCGGCGTGTCGGAGCTGGAGTACATGAAACTGGTGATCCGCCAGTGCCGGGATTTCGCGGAGCATTTCCCGGACCGGGGGAAGAATATTCTGTTCACCGGCTCTACGGGAGTAGGCAAGACCTTCCTGACCAACTGTATCGCCAGATGTCTCATTGAGAGGTACAAATCCGTGATCTATCTGTCCTCCCAGGATCTTTTTGAGGTGCTTTCCCGTTACCGGTTTGGGCGGGAGGCAGAGGAAGGGGTGGGAGATACCTACCACTATATTCTGGACTGTGACATGCTGATCATCGATGACCTGGGCACAGAACTGAACAATGCTTTCGTCTCGTCCCAGCTGTTCTACTGCATCAATGAACGGATCAGCCGCGGGCACGGAACCGTGATCTCCACCAATCTGTCCATGGGGATGCTGCGGGATACTTATTCGGACCGGGTGACCTCCCGGATCATGAGTCATTATACTACTATCCCCTTATACGGGCCGGATATACGGCTTATGAAAAACGGGATAAATACTTGACGGGAACTGGCTGGGATGATATAAAGAAAAAGCATAACAGTTCAATGGGTGTCGGAACTGTTACGAAAAAGCCGGGGTATAACAGTCTGCTCCGGTGTGGTAATGCTGTAGTCAGGTAGCAATTCAGGGGCGGCCTGAGGGGCTATCACAAAAGAACAATGGAGGATGACGATGATTTACCAAGAGAAGACGATTGAGACGATTCCTGTGGGCCCTCTGGGACTGATTCCCCTGGCCAGCTGTACGGAGCTGGGCCGGAAGGTGGACCGGTGGCTGGTAGAATGGAGACAAGAGCGGGAGAGTGAGCACAAATCCACAATAGCATTTGCCGGATACCAGAGAGACAGCTATATTGTGGAGGCCAGGACCCCGCGGTTCGGTTCCGGTGAGGGCAAAGGTACCATCGAGTCATCGGTGCGCGGTGACGATCTGTATATCATGGTAGATGTCTGCAACTACAATCTGACCTACACTGTGTGCGGCATGAAGAACCATATGTCTCCGGATGACCATTTCCAGGATCTGAAGCGGGTGATCGCGGCGGCGGCAGGCAAGGCGCGCCGGATCAATGTGATTATGCCCTTTTTATATGAGAGCCGCCAGCACAAGCGTTCCAACCGGGAGTCCTTAGACTGCGCCCTGGCGCTGCAGGAGCTGACCCGGATGGGAGTGGAGAATATCATCACCTTTGATGCCCATGATCCCCGGGTTCAGAATGCCATTCCCCTCAGGGGCTTTGAGACGGTTCAGTGTACCTACCAGTTTATCAAGTACCTGCTGAAGGCAGAGACCAGCCTGCAGATCGACGCGGACCACATGATGGTCATCAGCCCGGATGAGGGCGGCATGAACCGTGCGGTGTATTTTGCCAATGTACTGGGGCTGGATATGGGGATGTTCTACAAGCGCAGGGATTATACCCGGATAGTCAATGGCCGCAATCCCATTGTGGCCCATGAATTCCTGGGCAGCAGTGTGGAGAATAAGGACGTGCTGATTATTGATGACATGATCTCCTCCGGCGAGAGCATGCTGGATGTAGCCAAGGAGCTGAAGCGCAGAAAGGCCCGGAAGGTGTTTATCTGTTCCACCTTTGGTCTGTTTACCAATGGCTTGTCCAAATTTGATGAGTATTACAGCAATGGACTCATTGACCGGATCCTGACCACAAATCTGGTATACCAGACACCAGAGCTACTGGCCCGCCCGTATTATATAAATGTGGATATGAGCAAATATATTGCCCTGATCATTGATAACCTGAATCATGACGATTCCCTGAGCGATCTGCTGAATCCGACTCTCAGGATCAATAAGCTGCTGGCAAGGTACAGAGGGCAGGAGTAAGGCAGCCGGCGCCGGAAATACCGGCAGGGCCATAGGGGGATTCCGGTCAGGATCAGTAAATAAAAATAGTTTTACGATTTTTGGAAAGATTAAGAAGGAAAGACCAGATGAATATAGACGAGAAGGAAGAGAAGAACGGAGAGATGGCAGGGACATCCCAGGATGGCCCGGGTCTGGGGGCCGCAGACAGCCGGTCACCAGGGCAGGGGGCCGCTATAGGAACCGGGTCCGGCGTGCCGGGGCAGAATACCGGTGCAGGAAGCCAGTCCGGTGTACCGGGATGGCACCGGGGAGGCGATTCGGAAATAGCTCCGGCCCCAGATGCTGACGATGGCTGGAAGATCCCGGAGCAGAAACCAAAGGGCAGCTGGAAGAAGGAGCTGTGGGAGTGGGTTAAGATCATCCTTTCTGCGGCAGTGATCGCCTTTGTGCTGAATACTTTTATCATAGCCAACAGCCAGGTTCCCAGCGGTTCTATGGAGAATACCATCATGACCGGTGACCGGGTGATCGGATCCCGCCTGTCTTATCTGTTGGAGAGTCCGGAGCGGGGAGATATTGTTATCTTCCATTTTCCGGACAATGAGAAGATCTACTATGTAAAGCGGATCATAGGCCTGCCGGGAGATACGGTGGATATCGTGGACGGGAAGGTCTATCTCAACGGTTCTCCCACTCCTCTGGAGGAGGACTATATCCGGGAACCCATGGTACCGGAGCCGCCCATGCACTTCGAGGTGCCGGAGGACAGCTATTTCATGCTGGGAGACAACCGGAACTACTCCGCCGACGCCAGACGCTGGACGAACACGTATGTGAAGCGCAAGAAGATCGTGGCCAAGGTTCTGTTCCGGTATTATCCGGGGCTTGGGAAGATTGAATAAGACAAAACACCTGGAAAAGGAGACTGCCCCATGAAAAAGATTCTCATGATAGCTACTGGCGGCACCATAGCCTCACAGAGGGGCGACAATGGTCTGACACCCCTGATCACCTCAGACCAGCTTCTGGAATATGTACCCGCTGCCAGACAGTTCTGCCATATAGACGCCCTGCAGCTGTTCAATATCGACAGCACCAACATGCAGCCCGGACACTGGCTCCAGATTGCAGCTGCTATCAGAGAGCATTACACGCAATATGACGGCTTCGTGATCTGCCACGGCACAGACACCATGGCCTACACCGCGGCCGCCATCTCCTACCTGGTCCAGAACTCTAAAAAGCCGGTGGTCATCACCGGCGCCCAGAAGCCCATTGACCTGGAGATCACCGATGCCAAAACCAATCTTCTGGACAGTCTGCGCTTTGCCAGCTGCCACAAGGCTCACGGCGTCACCATAGTCTTTGACGGCAAGGTGATTGCCGGAACCCGCGGGAAGAAAGAGAGGACCAAGAGCTACAATGCATTTTCCAGTATCAACTTCCCTTATATAGCCACCATCCAGGACGGACACATTATTTTTTACCTGGACGACAAACAGCTTCAGGACAAGCCCGTAACCTTCAGCAACCACCTTAATCCCCGTGTGGCCCTCCTGAAACTGATCCCATCCATGCAGTCCGGGGTTCTGGACTATCTGGCAGAGCACAATGACGCTGTCATCATCGAATCCTTCGGTGTCGGCGGTCTGCCCACCTACGACGGCGACGATTTTCACCAGACAATCAAACGCTGGGTGGACGCAGGCAGGGTCATTGTCATGGCTACCCAGGTCACCAACGAAGGCAGCAACATGTCTGTCTACGAGGTAGGCAAGACCATCAAGCGGGATTTCGGCCTCCTGGAAACCTACGACATGACCCTGGAAGCCGCCGTTACCAAGCTCATGTGGATCCTGGGGCAGACCTCTGATCCAGATAAGATCCGAAAGATTTTTTACGAAACTATCAACCGGGATATCCTTTTTACCGGTTCAGTCACAGAGACATAACATAACAGGGAGTATCTGAACTGTTACGAAATAACAGAAAACAGGTTACAGTTCACAGGACGGGAAAAACTGGACAAAAACAGACGTCAAGCTTGCTTGTATGACTGTTTTTGTCCAGTTTTCCACATCGGGCGGACGCCTGCCCTACTTCTCCTCCATCGGCAGCCTTCCCCGCAAAAATCTTTTTTTTAATTCACTGAATTTAAAGGGAATCAGCGGATATATATAACTTTTCCCCGCAATAGTCTTATTAAATACGATGGCACAAACCGACAGCACGATTCCTGCCAGATATCCCCAGCCGCTCCACAGGGCTGTCAGGATCAGGATCAGCACACGCATGAATTTCAGGGCATACCCCAGCTCAAAGCTGGACTGGCTGTAGTTGGCAATGGTTACAAAAGCCATATACAGCATAGTCTCACTGTTGAACCATCCGGACTTCACCGAATACTCTCCCAGCACGATACCCGCGATGACACTTAAAGGCGTAGTCAGCATATTGGGCGTATTGATGGCAGCCAGCCTCAGGCCGTCAATGGCGAACTCCAGGATCAGCAGCTGGTAGATCAGCGGCACATAAGAAGGATCCGACAGCTTGATAAACTCCATGCCCCCGGGAATCCACTGGGGATTCATCATCAGCATCAGCCAGGTAGGGGTCAGCAGCAGGCTTAAGACGGCGGTAGCCATCCGGGACAGCCGCAGATAGGTTCCAGTAATAGGCGGGAAATAATAGTCATCCGCCTCCTCGATGATGTCAAACACCGATGACGGAAGGATCATGGCCGCAGGAGAATTGTCCACCAGGATCACGATATTTCCTTCCAGGATGCAGGCCGCCGCTGTGTCCGGCCGCTCTGAGAATTTGAACTTGGGAAAAGGATTGTACCATTTATGGGGATAGATGCACTCGGCCAGACTTTCCTGGTTCATGGTCAGGGCATCAACGTGGAGATTCCTGATGCGCTCCTTGATCTTCTCCAGCAGGTCCGCATCCTGCCGGCCTTCCATGTAACAGATGGCAATGTCTGTGTGGGAGCTTTCCCCGGTGGTCATTACCTCCATGGTAAGCTTGGGATCCCGGATCCTCCGCCGGATCAGGGCCGTGTTGAAAATCAGTGTTTCCACAAAGCCGTCCCGGGAGCCCCGGAGCACCTTGTCCTTCTCCGGCTCGTCTACTCCTCTGGCTGGATAGGTCCTGCAGTCTATGACCAGACATTCCTCATATCCGTCGATGAACAGACAGGAGGCGCCCATGAGGAGCTGAATAACCATTTCCGACTCCTCCTTTACCAGTGCCACCTCCCCATAGGGAAGGTACTGCTGGGAAAATGCCTTGGCATCCGGCGGCATATCCTCCTTTTTAATGGCCGACCAGACCTGGATCAGTTTCAAAAGCACCTCATCCTTGGTGAATCCATCCACAAAGAACAGCGCCATTTCCCGATCCGCAATCCGGAGTGGCCGGTATACCACATCAAAATTCTTCTCTGTCTGCAGAACCTGCTTGAGCCGGCCCACATTATCAGTTATTGATCTTGAAAATGTCATACTGCAAGCCTCCAAAAGTCAGTCTTTGTAAAGGTGCCGTGACGGCAGCCTTACCAATCTTTACAGATTCAGTATGAACTTTTTGGGCATTTTTTATCCAGACATTCCTCAAAAACCCTGATAAAAAGACAAATGTCTCTAATATACGGACACGCTGCGCCAAAACATGCAAAAAAGTATCTTTTTCGACTCCTTTTTGCAATAATTTGCACAATAAGCATTGACGAAATAAGAAAAAAATGGTATATTTATCTGCGTAAGAGACACACCGTGTAACTTACCTTCTAAATTTGGTATGGGGATACCAAGCATAAACTTTTATAGTGTAACGGTTAATGATCGTGACCGAAAAGCCGCTTTCTGTGGGGGAAAGGCGGCTTTTCATTTTCCTTGTGGTTTCTATATGAGACAGGCTCCGGAAATTTACGCGCAGCAGTCTGGCCGGAACATGAAAGGGATGGTTTTGGTGCAGACAGCATCCAAAGCCCTGCTTTACACTGACATGACCTGATGCAGAGAATGAAAAATCCGCCCGATGTCCACGGGCGGATTTTTTCATAGGAGTTGAGTCATTACCTCACGGGTCAAATGAGGCAAGTCTTGAAATGTATAGAATATTCACATGTAGTTAGTATTTGCTAACTGATTATATGTTAGCATAATCTAACTGATTTTGCAAGAGTTATTTTAGAATTTTAATGAGAATATGTTACGTTATGTAACAGACGGGCAGCCAGCTTAGAGTTTCTGCATCCGAAACCCGCAATCCGGGGAAAACTTTTTCCAGAGCGTACCTCCCGGAACAACATCCCTAAGAATAGTAACATAGCCCCCAGAATCCCCACAGTTTTAAAAGGAGTTCCCTTTTTATCAGGTTTATGTTATCCTATTCTTAATTAAAAATCCAGGGAGGACGTCTCCGGTTTACTGCGCTGACTGCAGGCTCTGACCGGAAGGCATCTGCATCTTGATTATGAGGAGGATTTCACATGGAAAAAGTTACATTGGGAAGAACCGGCATCACGGTCAACAAGAACGGCTTCGGAGCCCTGCCGGTGCAGCGGGTGCCCATGGCGGATGCCGTACGGCTCTTAAGGCGGGCCTATGACGGAGGTATCACCTTTTTTGACACGGCCCGGGCCTACACGGACAGTGAGGAAAAGCTGGGGAATGCCCTGGCAGATGTACGCAACCACATCTATCTGGCCACCAAGACCATGTCTACGACTGTGGAGGGCTTCTGGAAGGATCTGGAGACAAGCCTGACGCTCCTTAAAACGGATCATGTGGATATCTACCAGTTCCACAATCCTTCTTTTTGTCCGAAGCCCGGAGATGGCAGCGGGCTCTACGAGGCAGCCCTGAAAGCAAAGGAGCAGGGGAAGATCCGGTTCATCAGCATCACCAACCACCGGCTGGCTGTGGCCCAGGAGGCCATTGATTCCGGTCTCTATGATACTTTGCAGTTCCCTTTCTGCTATCTCAGCAGTGACAGGGATATCCACCTGGTGGAGGAGTGCAGGACCCACCATATGGGCTTTATCGCCATGAAATCCTTGTCTGGCGGTCTTATTACCAATTCCGCTGCCGCCTATGCCTTTGCTGCCCAGTACGACAACGTCCTTCCTATCTGGGGCATTCAGAAGGAGCAGGAGCTGGATGAATTTTTAAGCTATATCACCAGACCGCCGGTGATGGATGCGGCAATCAGGGAGCTGGTGGACAAAGACAGAAAGCAGCTTTCCGGAAGCTTCTGCCGGGGCTGCGGCTACTGTATGCCATGTCCTGTTGGGATCGAGATCAACAACTGTGCCCGTATGTCCCTGCTGCTGCGCCGTTCCCCGTCGGCCGGCCATCTGTCCCCGGAAGGTCAGGAAAAGATGATG
Organism: uncultured Lachnospiraceae bacterium; assembly: GCA_910577655.1. GTDB lineage: Bacteria > Bacillota > Clostridia > Lachnospirales > Lachnospiraceae > Brotaphodocola. Next base: position 25,991 of record CAJTOW010000018.1, read on the forward strand.
AAGATCAGGGACTGCCTCCACTGCAACAAATGCATGTCCCACTGCCCCTACGGCCTCAATACGCCAGAGCTGCTGGCGCGCAATCTGAAGGATTATGAAGAGGTGCTGGCCGGGAAAGTGATGACGGCGGATAATTATTGACTGGATTAAGGAAGAGCAGGCTTTGGAGCGTGTATTCACCAGAAGGAGGCGAAACCAATGGCAATACCAAAAGACCCCATGATACTGATGAGCTATGTAAATACCCAGCTGCGCGACTTCTATTCCAGCCTGGACGAGCTGTGCAGCGCTCTGGATCTGAACCGGGAGGAGCTGGAAGAGCGGCTGGGGACGGTGGATTTTCACTATAATAAGGAGAAAAACCAGTTTGTTTGAGCACCCGTCCGGACTGTTATGATTTGAGTGTATGTTTTAACGGTGGTCTGCGCACAATATTCCCATGAAAAAGATAAGAGAATTTCCAGTGAATTTTTTTAAATGTGGAGTCGCCGGATGGTGCCTGGAGGTGATGTTTACCTCCATGGAGTCAGTTATGGCCGGGGACTGGAGGCTCATGGGGAGAACCTCCCTTCTGATGTTTCCCATCTATGGAATGGGGGCGCTGCTGGCGCCTATCGGGAAATGGGTGGACTTCTGGGTCGGAGACAGCCCGGTCCGGGGTACAGACCAGTATGTGCGTCATGGGATGATCTACATGGTTCTGATCTTCACGGCAGAATATATATCCGGCGCCTGGCTGCGTGCCAGAGGCATGTGCCCCTGGGATTACTCAGGCCGCCAGTCCAACATCAACGGGCTGATCCGTCTGGACTTCGCGCCGCTGTGGTTCGCCACAGGCCTCCTCTTCGAGGGGATCACCAGGAAGAGGAAAAATGAGAGCGTGTCTTAAAGCTGGTTTTTCGTAACAGTTCAGATCCCCCCCTGGACTGTTACGATTTTTCCTGCCCCCTGTGAACTGTTACAATAATTCTTTATAGAGTCTGCAAAATTCCGGTCAGGTCGTGACCGCTTCCATGATATCTTCCTTGTCTGTGGATTGTACAATATCCACAAAATCTATCTCTGCATAGTAAAAAAAATATGCACAAGTTCAGAATATTCCAAGAAAGGTTAGAATAATACATGGCATTTCTGACATAGAAATCCTATAATAACAACATCAGAATTAAGGGAGTGCACAAGGTGCAGCTTCCGGGGGCTTTCCGGCTTTCTGACGCCGGCTTACATGGTCAGATGCCTGGAAGTACACAGAATAAAAAGGAGGACGTATTATGAAAAGAGTAGTAAGCACAGCTATGGCGGCGATGATGGTATTTAGTCTGGCAGCCTGCGGCGGCAGCAAGCCGGCGGAGACTACAGCGGCTCCGGTAGCCACAGAGGCACCGAAGGCAGAGACGGCAGAGACCAAGGCAGATGCCCCGGCTGAGAATCAGGCAGATGCATCCGGCGAGAAGGCTCCGGAGGACTACAGCGGGACCGTGGTGGTGTATTCTCCCCACGATGCAGACCCGCTGAATGCAGGCGTGAACCTTTTCATGGCCAAGTACCCTAATGTAAAGGTGGAAGTGGTGGCAGCAGGAACCGGCGAACTGTGCAACCGGATTGCGGCTGAGTCGGCCAACCCCATCGCGGATGTGCTCTGGGGCGGCGGCGCCGATTCCCTGGCAGCATTTAAGGAATACTTCGCACCCTATGTCTGTGCCAATGACGATGTGATCGATGCGGCATACAAGGATCCCGATGGACTGTGGATCGGCGAGAGCCCGCTTCCCATGGTAATCTTCTATAATAAAGAGCTTATTGAGAAGGACGGTCTGGAGATTCCCACTGCCTGGGAAGACCTGATAAAGCCCGAGTGGAAAGGCAAGATCGCTTACTGCCTGCCCTCCAAGTCCGGTTCCTCCTACACCCAGCTGTGCACTATGCTTCTGGGCCACGGCGGCAAGGAAGAGGGATGGGATTTCATCAAGCAGCTCTATGACAACCTGGATGGCAAGATCGTAGATTCCTCAGGCAAATGCCACAAGATGGTAGCAGACGGTGAGTTCTATGCAGGTCTGACCCTGGAAAAAGCTGCGGTCCAGTATGCAGATGACGACCGGGTAGGCTTCTGCTATCCCCAGGATGGTACCAGCGCCGTTCCCGATGGCGTGGCTCTGATAAAAGGTGCCCCCAACGAGGAAAACGCAAAGCTGTTCATTGACTTCGTAACTTCCAAGGAGTGCCAGACCGAGCAGAGCCAGAACTGGGGCCGCCGTCCGGTGCGCAGTGATATGGAGGTAGGCGAGGGCCTTGCAAAGCTCAGTGACCTGGTTCTGGTGGATTATGACTTTGACTGGGCAGCCAATGACAAGGAAAGCATCATTGAGCAGTTCAATGACATTATGGTAGATTAATCCGTTATCTGTACAACCATCCAGAGATTGTCAGGATATCTGCTGATCAGAGGCAGGGGCCTGACGGCGGAACCGGCAGAGAAAAGATGACGTAAAGACCGGCGGAAGGAATATCCCGCAGCGGTTTATGGGGGGAGCTGCATCAGCAGCACCCCCTTTCTGAAATAACGGTAACAGTTGGGATACCCCTGAGCTGTTGCAGACAATGTACTCCCGGAATCCCAGTAGTACTGTCTTGCGGAAATAACGGTGAATTAAGTGCCAGATGACGCAGATAGCGGGTGTTTAATTCAACGGAATTTCCGCAAGGCAGTACCAGGCCAGATTTCTGGCAGAAGCTCCCGGGACAATAAAAAGGAGGTGCCTGGCATGAGCCATGCAGTCATTATCAAGAAGGCCGTGAAGAAATACGGCGATTTTACTGCACTGAACGGTGTGGACCTGGATATAAAGCCGGGAGAATTTTTTACGCTTCTGGGGCCGTCCGGCTGCGGCAAGACTACGCTGCTGCGGATGATCGCCGGATTCAATACCGTGGACGGCGGTGAGATTTATTTTGACGAAAAACTGATTAACCGGGTGGAAGCCCACAAGCGGGATATCGGAATGGTCTTCCAGAACTACGCCATTTTTCCCCATCTGACAGTAGCGGAGAATGTGGCCTACGGCCTGAAAGCCAAGAAGGTGCCAGGGAGTGAGATCGGGAAACGGGTGGAGGAAGCCCTGGATCTGGTTCAGATCGGTAAGCTGAAGGGCCGCAAGCCCAATGAACTGTCAGGCGGCCAGCAGCAGCGCGTGGCCCTGGCCAGGGCATTTGTCATAGAGCCCAGTGTCCTGCTGATGGATGAGCCGCTGTCCAACCTGGATGCCAAGCTGCGGGTACAGATGCGTACCGTGATCAAGAAGCTCCAGCGGCGTCTGGGCATCACCACCATCTATGTCACCCATGACCAGGAGGAGGCCCTGGCCATCTCCGACCGGATTGCGGTCATGAAGGAAGGCAACATCATGCAGGTAGGTTCTCCGGAGGAGATCTACAAGCATCCGGAGAATACCTTTGTGGCAGGCTTTATCGGCGTATCCAATTTCGTGGACTGCGATATCCGTACAATGGGTCCGGCAGATGCATCCGCCCCGTCGCAGACCGTCAGCAACCCGGCGGGCCCATCCGCCCGGACAGATAACACCAGGGGAGCAGCATCCGTTCCCGCCCAGGCCCTGGTCAAGGGTACATACGCCATTCCGGCCAGACTGGGCGCCTCATATAATGGAAAGGGGATCATCTCCGCCAGACCGGAGCAGCTTTTCTTTTCAGAAAAGGAAGGCATTCCCGGACGGATTGTCATTTCCACCTTCCTGGGGGATTTTATCGAGTATGAGATTGAGCTGGATGACGGACAGACCCTGCAGCTCAATGAGTACACCAAAGATGTCCACACCGTGCGTCCGGATGGTGAGCGGGTGCTGGTGAATTTCAACACAGAAGCAGTGAGTATCTACAACGCAGACACCCTGGAGGTGATTTCATGCTGAAGAACAGAAAGCTGGATTTCTGGTTCTGGGTCAAGGTGCTGGTGGTAATCTTTATGCTGGCATTTCTTATCTACCCCTTCTGTACGCTGATCACCCGGAGTTTTTTCTCAGCCAAGACAGAGGGCGTGACCCTGGCCAACTACATCCGTTTCTTTACGAAGAAATATTACTATTCGGCCCTTGGGCGCAGTCTCCAGGTGTCCTTCTTCGCCACCTGCACCACCCTGATTGTCGGGGTGCCCATGGCCTACATGATGTCCCGGTATAATATCTGGGGCAAAAAATTCATCCATATTTTCATTATCATGAGCCTTATGAGCCCGCCCTTTATCGGGGCTTACAGCTGGATCATGCTGTTCGGCCGGGCGGGGCTGGTGACCAGGTTCTTTGCAGACTATCTGGGCATCATGCTGCCCAGCATCTACGGAAAGATCGGCATCATCCTGGTGTTCACCTTCAAGCTCTTCCCCTATGTGTACCTGTACACGTCAGGGGCTATGGGGAGCATCGACTCCAGCCTGGAGGAGGCGGCAGAGAACTTAGGCAGCAGCAAGCTGCGCCGTCTGTTTACCGTCACCATCCCTGTGATCATCCCGTCGATCCTGGCCGGAGCCATCATGGTATTTATGACCAGTCTGGCGGATTTCGGTACGCCTATGCTGATCGGCGAGGGCTATATGGTACTTCCGGTGCTGGTGTACAACGAGTACATGAGTGAGATCGGGGGTAATGCCCATCTGGCCAGCGCCTTGTCGGTAATTGTGGTGCTGTGCTCTACTACGGTGCTTCTGATACAGAAATTCTACGTGTCCAGGAAGAACTATGTCATGACAGCCATGCGGCCGCCAAAGGAAGTGGAGCTTCGCGGGTGGCAGCGGGCGGCAGCTACACTGCCAGTGTGCCTGGTGACCTTTATCGGTATCCTGCCACAGATCGTGGTGCTGGTCAGCAGCTTTGTGAAATGTGACTTCACCGGCTTCCAGAGAGGCTTCAGCCTGGGCAGCTATGCAACCATCTTCAACCGGCTGGCTACCAATATCCGCAATACCTTTGTGTTCTCTACCATTGCCATTGTGTTCATTGTGCTGATCGGAATACTGATCTCCTACATCGTGGTGCGGCAGAAGGGATGGTTCGCCCAGGTGATGGATCTGCTGATCATGTTCCCGTTCGTTATCCCGGGCGCTGTGCTGGGTATCAGCCTGATCGTGGCATTCAACAAGGAGCCTCTGATCCTGACCGGCACGGCGGCTATTATGATCATCGCCTATGTGGTCAGGAAGCTTCCGTACACGGTCCGTTCCGGCAGCGCATTCCTTCAGCAGATGGATCCCAGTGTGGAGGAAGCTTCCATCAATCTGGGGGTGTCCCCCATGAAGACATTCTTCAAGGTTACGGCACGGCTCATGGCGCCAGGGGTATTGTCCGGCGCGATCTTGAGCTGGATTACCTGTATCAATGAGCTGTCCTCCAGCGTCATGCTGTACGGCGGCAAGACCAGCACGATTTCCGTGGCCATCTATACCGAGGTAGTCCGCAACAGCTACGGTACAGCAGCCGCCCTGGCATCGATCCTGACGGTCAGCACTGTGGTGTCCCTGCTGATCTTTTTGAAGATAAGCAAGGGAAAAGTTTCAATCGTGTGATTTCATAAAATGTAACCGTTGGGGCGCCCGGGGCTTCTTGTTCCCGACACTTTTCGGGCAGAAAGACGGCTTGTCTGAACGGTTACTGTTACAGTCCAGGAGGAAATACAGCATGATACAATTCGGAACAGGGGGCTGGCGGGCCATTATCGGAGAAGAATTCACAAAGGAAAACATCCAGAAGCTTGCTCTGGCCCTTTGCATGAAGATGAAGGCAGAAGGAGTGGCAGAGGAGGGCATTGTGGCCGGATATGACCGGCGTTTCCTCTCCAAGGAGGCGGTGATCTGGGCCTGCGAGATTTTTACAAAAGAAGGTATCCGGGTCCGGTTCGTGAACCGCAGCTCGCCTACCCCTCTGATCATGTACTACGTGATGAAGGAGCAGATGCACTACGGCTTCATGGTGACAGCCAGCCACAATCCGGCTATATACAACGGAATTAAGGTATTTACCTACGGCGGGCGGGATGCGGACGAGAACCAGACCAGGGATATCGAGGGGTGGATGGAACAGGCGGAAACCAGATACCACTGCGACGACACAGAGAAAGGGAAAATGCCGACCACATTTTACCAGAAGTCCGTGGAAACGGGTATGGTTCAGGAGATCCATCCTCTCAACGACTATCTGGACAATATCATTCAGGTTATTGATATGAAAGCGATCCGCATGAGGGATCTGAGGGTGGCTGTAGATCCTATGTATGGAGTGGGTCTGACGCCTCTGAACACCATTCTGTCCATGGCCAGATGTACCATTGAGACCATCAATTCCCAGCATGATGCCCTTTTTGGCGGTAAGATGCCCGCCCCCACAGCCCAGACACTCCGGGGACTCCAGAACTATGTACTGGACAGGTACTGTGATATCGGGATCGCTACGGACGGGGACGCGGACCGGCTGGGAGTGGTGGATGACAAGGGCCGCTACCTGCATCCCAACGAGATCCTGGTGGCTCTCTACTACTACCTGCTGAAATACAAGGGCTGGCGTGGGGATGCAGTGCGGAATATTTCCACTACCCATGTGCTGGACAGGGTGGCGGAGAGCTTCGGCCGCCGCTGCCACGAAGTGCCTGTGGGCTTTAAGTACATTTCCGCCAGGATGCAGGAGACCGGGGCCATCATCGGCGGCGAGTCCTCCGGCGGTCTCACCGTGAAAGGCCATATCCATGGCAAGGACGGCATCTACGCTGCCACCCTGCTGGTGGAGATGATCGCCGTGTCCGGCAGGAAGCTGTCGGAGCTGATGGAGGATATCCACAGCCAGTACGGGCAGATCCGTATGGAGGAACGCTCCTACCGGTTCACTCCCCAGGAAAAGGCCAAGATCTACCAGGTCCTCATGGAGGACCACCAGCTGCCCACTCTTCCCTGGCCGGTGGAACAGGTGTCCTGGCTGGACGGCTGCAAGGTCTATTTCCGTAACGGCGGATGGATCAGCGCCCGTTTCTCCGGCACAGAACCGTTGCTTCGGATATTCTGTGAGATGGATGAGCCGGAGGAAGCCGGAGAGGCCTGCGGGATTTTTGAAAGATTTCTGGGGCTGCCGGAGGGTGGCAGCAGCCGGTAGCGGGGGATGCCTGATATCACCCATAACCGGGAACTGCGCTGCCGGCAGGGAAACAGGGAGTCTGACTGACTCCCTGTCTGCTTCTCCTCAAACTTCATTTTGGAATTCGTCACAGTATTGATCACTTCTGCTGCTTCCTTGTCCAAGGCAGAATCGTCTTTTGTTACAGCATCTTGTTATGCCTCAGAGCGTGTCTGAAAATTGCTTTCCGGTAGCTGTGCGCTCCACTTTGTGGGACACCGAAGGCGCCCCTTGTGGGGATTTGGCCCAAATGAACGCGGCGTAGTGGGCTACGTTAAGTGAATTTGGGCCAAATATACCGCGAAGTGGGGCGTGCACACCGAAGGCGTCCCTTGTGGAGATGCCGGGAATGAATTTTCAGACACACTCTAGAGCGTGTCTCAGGAAAGCACGTCTATGACATGTTTCCTGTATCTGGCTGTTTTTCTTTTTCCTTTGCCAACCCCTGCATATACTCATGCATGGCTTCCGCCACGATCTTACTGTGTGCCACCGCCTCCACCACGGTTCTGGCGCCATTGACCACATCGCCGGAAGCGAAGATACCAGGACGGGAGGTGTGTCCGGTCTCATCTGCCATCAGCAGGCCCCTTTCATTGGCCTTCAGCCCTTCGGTGGTGCTGACAATCCGGTTCTTGGGCCCCTGGCTGATGGAGATGATTACACTGTCCGAGGGATAGAGCCGGTCCGTACCGGGAATTTCCGTCAGATTCCCTTCTTCGTCCTCATCCATATCACGGAAGATCACGCCTTCATCCTGGATTTCCACAGGCATCTTGTTGAACTCGAATTCCACGCCCTCCAGCTTGGCGTAGCTGTACTCGTAGTCGCTGGCAGCTACCTTTCTGGTAAGGGAAAAGCAGGTCAGCTTCCGGACTCCCTTGCGCAGGGCAGTCCGGGCCACATCCATGGCTGCGTTGCCCGCGCCGATGACTATGACCTGCTCTCCCAGCTTGTAGCTGTCGGGGTTGTTCAGATAATTGATCCCGAAATGCACGTTGCCCAGGGTTTCCCCCCTGATGTGGAGGGCATTGGGGTTCCATACACCTGTGCCGATGAAGATAGCCTTGTAGCCGTCCCGGAACAGGTCATCGATGCCGATGGCCCCGCCGATAGTAGTGTTGGGCCGGATCTGGATTCCCTTCATCTCCAGGTGCCGGTACTGGATATCATCCAAAACACTTTTGGGCAGACGGAACTCCGGGATGCCGTACCGCAGTACGCCGCCGATCTGATCCTTGATCTCAAAGATGGTCACCTTGTAGCCGTACCGCGCCAGAATGATGGCAATAGTGATCCCGGCAGGGCCGGATCCCACTATGGCCACCCGCATTCCGTTGGAAGGCGCGGGCCCTCTGGTCATTTTGTGGGCATAGGCAGAGGAGATATAGTTTTCTATGGTGGAAAAATGGACCGGCGCCCCCTTCCTTCCCAGGACACAGTGGCCTTCGCACTGCTTTTCATGGTCGCAGACCAGACTGCACACAGTGGTCAGGGGATTGTTCTCAAACAGCATCCTGCCGGCCTCGTCCAGCTGGTTTTCCTTCAGCAGACGGATGGCTTCCGGAATATTGGTGCTGATGGGACAGCCCTTCCGGCACTGTGGCACCTTGCACTGCAGGCAGCGGTTGGCTTCGTCCATAACATGTAATGCCATAAAATGTCCTCCTTTAGGCTCATATGTACTCCCTGGGCCCTTCCATCTGTCTTTGTGGTCAGGATTATAGGCGTACATGTTCCTTTGTCTTTAGTATGCCATTATCCTGGGAAGACATACGTTTATTTACTGGTGGCGTGTCCCCCGCTGGGCGCATGGAGATTTGCTGTCCGACGCATTTTTCACCGGCACCGACCCGAACCGCCCCTGATACTCCGAGGGGGACAGTCCCACGATCTTCTTGAACTGGGCGCTGAAATAGGCTGTGTCCGAGTAGCCTACCTGGTCCGCCACCTCATAGATCTTCACCCGGCAGTCCATGAGCAGTTCCATAGCCAGACGCAGCCGGTAGTAGATCAGGTAATTGGTGAAGGTATAGTTGGTCTCTTTTTTGAACATGCGGCTTAAATACCCTTCGCTGATTTCCAGTGCGTGGGCTACGGTGCTGATGGAGATATCCTCCTGGTAATGACGGTGGATGTAGCGGATGGCACCCTCCACATAGCTGTTCTGGGCAGTCCGGTCACTGGAAAAGCCATAGATGGGAAATGCTGCTGTGATGGATTCTGGGACAGGGGCAGGGGCAGTCCCGGCATAGGGGTTCCACCCGGAGTAGAATGCCGCTTTGGCGGCGCCATCCCCGGCAGGGCCATTTCCGCGGACAGCACCGGCTGTGACGCCGGAGCCGGTACTTATGCCGGATGGATGCCTGTAAGCATTACCGGCATCTTTTGGGTCATTCCTGTGACCGCTTTTTTCCCCGCTTTGGGCTGTCATGCCATTTCCGTCCCCGTCTCTGGCGGCGCCTTCATACCCTTTCTCAGCCACACTTTCATACCCGTATCCGGCGCCAGCCGCGCCTCCGGTCCCGGGACCGGAGGCAGTGCGGACTAACGTCCGCACTGCCTCCTCCAGTTCGCCATCCTTTAATGGCTTGAGCAGATAGTCGCTGACGCCCAGGCGCAGGGCGCTCTGGGCGTATTTAAAATCACTGTAGGCTGTCAGGATGATAAAACGGGAGCGGCATCCGGCCTGCCGCAGCTTCTGGATCATCTCAACCCCGTCCATCCGGGGCATTTTCACGTCCGTGATCACGATATCAGGAGACAGCCGCAGCACCAGCTCCAGTCCCTCCTCCCCATTGGCCGCCTCTCCCACGATGATACAGTCCAGGGAGAACCAGTCGATGGTCAGGACGATCCCCCGGCGTACGGTGGTTTCATCTTCAATAATGATTACTCTGTACATAGTCTGTTCCCTTTCGTTTTTGCTGGAGCCCTGGTATTTATTCCCCCTGCGGTTCCGCAGCAGGATCCGCCTCCAGTCACGGTTTGGAGCCAGGTGCCGGCCCGCCTTCCGTCCCTGGTATCCCGGTTTCATCCGGCTCATGACAATTTTCCGTTCCGTCTGCCAGAGTCAACCCATTGCCTGTATCCCCCTCCGGTACCGGCTCCGGCACTGGCTCCCGCTCCAGCGGCAGCATCAGTGTGACCGTGGTTCCCTCCCCCGGCACAGCCTCCGCCTTCATGCCATACTCCTGCCCGTAATGCAGCTTCAGGATCTGAATCACATTATAGAGTCCCAGATGCCCTTCCCGCTTCTGTGGGAAATGGCTGTTGATCCAGTCTACCATCTCCTGGGACATCCCACAGCCATCATCCGTAACAGCTACCTGCAGCAGACTGCCGGACTGTGAAGCATAGACACAGATGTAGCCATTTTCCCGCCCCTCCAGACCGTGGAGGATGGCATTCTCCACCAGAGGCTGGAGGATCATCTTGGGCACCAGACAGTTCTCCAGCTGGTCCGGCACCTCCGTTTCGTAGAGGAATCTCCCGGAAAAACGGATCTTCTGGATCTCAATATAATTCTGGATAGTCTCCAGCTCCTTCAGCAGGGTGATAAAAGGCTGGGAGGAAATGCTGCGGCGCAGGATTGCCGCCAGATTCTCCGCCAGCACCGGAATCTCCGGATTCTGATGGATCCGGGCGTTCCATTTGATGGTATCCAGCGTGTTGTAGAGGAAGTGGGGATTTAACTGGGTCTGATACAGCTTCAGGGTGGCCTCATTAAGGTCCTTCTGCTTCTGGACCTTCATATCGATATTTTCCTTCAGCTCCCGGATCATCCGGTTGAAGCTCTCCCCCAGCCGTCCCAGCTCATCCAGCCGGTTGGTGTAGATCCGCACAGACAGATCCCCCTGCCGCACCCGTGACATGGCCCGGTCCAGGGCGCTGACCGGCTGGGCAATGCTCCGGCTTAAGAGCACGGACACCAGCAGGCATAATCCCAGGCAGAGACAGGCCAGGAGGATGCAGATGGTCTGCATGGTCTGGAGGGTGACCCGGCTGATCTGCGCCCCCTTGCGCAGGAAAATGTAATAGCCCGACACGGGCTCCTGCTTCCACAGATACTGGTAGCGGGAAGCATCATAGCTGGCTGTATTGCGGATCAGCTCCAGGGCAGCCGTCCCGTCCAGGTCAGAACTGGAGCAGTAGAAGGGTGTCTGATACTGGTCCAGCAGGATCAGAGTATCCTTGTCGGAGAAGCAGCCGTTAAACAGCCGGATAAACCCGTCCCGTGTGAAATCCATAACCAGGTAGCCGGTCCGGGCGCCCTGGGGATTCTCCAGGGGATAAGCCGCCTGGAGGACGATCCCGGGATCCGGAAACAGCCAGGAATCCGCCCGTGAACAGACCATCTCCTTCTGGTCAGAGACCCGCCGGAGGATGCCCCAGTAAAGAGGCAGGGACTCCGGCCGTCCGGATACAGAATCTGTGGTAAAACGCAGCTTGCCCCCGGCATCATACATACTCAGATAGGCATAGCTGGATGTCTCCTGGACTGCCTGGTACAGAGAAAGGTACAGGTCCTTTTTCAAATCAATGGTTTTGTTGTCGATGAGGCTCTGGAAGGCCGAACCATCTTCATTGAGGGCCTGACAAGTATCGCCGCAGCTGTCCAGCATCTGCCGCAGCCGTCCGCTGATCTCCTCAAGCTGCCGGTACCCCTCCTGCCGGGTCTGCCGCTGCAGGGACGAATCAAAAAGCCGCACCATAAGCAGGGTGGAAAACAGAAGTGGAATCGCTGCCACTATCAGGCACCCCAGGAAGATCCGGAACTTAAAAGGAATATGTTTCAGGAATGTCATAAGCTTACCTCTGGAAATGTAACAGTTCAGACGGACCGTCTTCCTGCCCCCGAAAAGCGGCGGGGACAAGAGGCATCGGGCATCAGCCAGATGTCAAACCGGATAAGAAACCACTGGCATTCTATGGCCGGCTGCTCCCGGAATCAGGCATCCATGTATTCCACAATTCCAGCCCACGGTCCCGCAGGGCCGGGATCTCTCCATAATCCAGCGTATACAAAGGCAGTCCCTGGAGAGCCCCCAGCCCCACCGGCACCGGTATATCCGTCCGCACTGACCGCTGCCCCAGGCAGGCCACCAGGATCCGCTGGACATCCTTGCTGATGGTGAACGCCAGAAACTCACGGGCCGCGTCCGGGTGGGCACAGCCAGCCACCAGGGCCGAGCCGTCCGGCACCAGACAGGAGCCCTCGGAAGGATAAATGTAGTCCATGTCCCCATTCTGCTGGCAGAGCAGCCAGGCATCCCCTTCCAGGGCCACGCCGATGGAAGCCCTCCCCTCAGCCACTGCCTCATACACATCCTGGGGCCGGTCAAAGACAAGCCCCTGCAGATTGTCCGCCAGCCGCTCCGCAAATATTTCCGGCTGGCCGGCAGACTCCATGGCACTGACAAGAGCCGTGGCATAGGGGTGGGAAATCACCGGATCCACGAAGGCGATCCTTCCCGCCCACCGGGGTTCCAGCAGACTGCTCCAGTGCTCCGGCAGCTCCCGGTAGGTGACCACTTTGGTATTGTAAAGGAGGACCGGCGGCAATGCGGAGAACCCCACCCACCGCCAGTCCGGCGCATGAAATGCCTCCGGCACCGCGGCTGTATTCAGTTCCGGACACGGCTGCCAGCAGTCCCGGTACTGCTCCAGGGTAGCAGCATCCACCCCAAAGACCAGATCATAATTCTGGGAAAAAGCACCTTCGGACAGCTCCCGCTTAAGATCCGAGAAGCTGCCGGTGTGTACCACCACATGTTTCCCGGTGCGCTCCTGGAATTCCTTGATTACCGGCGCATATACCGGTTCATCCTGGCAGGTGTAGACCATCAGGTCACACTCAGGCGCCGGAAATGCCTCGTCTCTTACTCCACAGCCCCAGAGGGCCATAGAGAAAAAAAGCGAAACTAATAAGAAGAAAGCAGGATATCGTGTATACACAAGAACTCCTTCCATAAAATATCCGCCCAGGCTTTGTCAGCCGTCAGCGCGAAAATGGCTGTAAATATTCATCTGTTTTTTGCTTGTAATGTCAGGAATTTAGTAACTGTTCACGGGAGGCATCTTCTTATCCCCGTCTGAACAGTTACCCTTTATTCCCGCCCCGGGCCCTCTGGCGCAGGATCACTGCCGTGGACACTGCAAACACCGCCGCCACACATACTGCAAAGGTTATCCCGATCCGGGCAGCCGTATCCATGAAAAACGGCTCCGGCACGATGTTGATCAGCAGATCCACCGACGGATCCAGGATCCACAAGTCATTATTAAAGAAAATGTGGTGGAAAATAACAAAATATTTAGAAAAATCCGTGGAAATAATCCCCGCCAGTACTGCCAGCGCCGCAAAGAACAGCAGGGTGCCTGCGCAGATAGTCCGCGGAAGCAGCCGTTTTAAGTCCGCTTTCAGCATGAAAAGGAGTCCCAGTACCATCGCGATTACCGCCAGACAGCCACGGCGTATGTTAATGGCTGCCAGAAAAAGTCCCCGCACGTCCTCCATATGGGCAATCTCCCGTTCACTGAAAAACTCCCTTGGCTGTCCATTTACAATAGTAGGGACACGCAGATCCTCCCGACGTCCCCGAAGATATGCCATCATCTCATCCGTAACATCCAGAAGATCCTCCATCTCCATGTGGACATCCTCCAGCACGCCATATTTCTCATATTCACGCTCATAATACCCTGGAGTCCAGTAGGTCACCGCCTCAATAGAAGTGATAAACAGCACCACCATCAGGGCAAAGGCCCCCAGGATTCCCAGTATGGTATGTGAAAATTTCATAGCCCAGAATTCCTTTCCTGTCATTTATTTATATGAAGGCAGCGGGCCAGAGTCAGGGCGCCTTGCTCCGGCAGCTGCCCATAAGGCATTTGACCGTTGCAGCGCTTCAGATACCCGTTGAACTGTTACCAGTATAGCAAAAGCCGGAAAACAATTCAATCAGGAAGATTGCGTCCGGACAATATCTGTAGTAAAATGGTAACAGTTCAGACAGGTCTGCGCACCCGCTGCGTAAAATGATTACTGTTTATACCCAGGTTAAACCTTTTGAAAAAAACTATAGGAGGATTTTCCATGTCATTTCAGCCAACCCTTTTTATCATGCCTCACCCGGTCACCATTTTCTTCCTGGTGGAGATTGCGGGGACGATAGCATTTGCCTGCTCGGGCGCCATGGTGGCGGTCCGCAAGCAGCTGGACCTTCTGGGGATTATTGTGCTGGGAGTGACAACAGCAGTAGGCGGCGGGATGCTGCGGGATCTGCTGATCGGGATTCATCCGCCCACACTCTTTGTAAATCCGGTGTATGTGGCTACAGCATTCGTGGCAGTTCTCTTTTTGTTTCTTGTGGTGCGGTTTCACCAGCTGAGCATTGACACCCTGGAATCGGAACGCTATGAACGGGTCATGAATCTGCTGGATGCCATCGGCCTGGGGGCATTTACAGTGGTGGGCATTGACACAGCCATTGAGGCAGGCTTTCAGGATTACCGGTTCCTCATGGTGTTTTTGGGTGTTATTACCGGCGTGGGCGGCGGTATTCTGCGGGACATGATGGCAGGCCAGACCCCTGCGGTGCTGAAAAAACATGTGTACGCCTGTGCCTCTATTGCCGGGGCGGTATGTTATGTGTCTCTGGTGGGTAAGATAGATAATGATATTGCCCTGGTGTCCAGCGCCGTGCTGGTGGTGGTCATCCGCATTCTGGCGAGGAAGTACAGATGGAATCTGCCACGGGCCATGTAGAAGAGTGGCCCAGGCCCCACAAAAAACAGCTTTTGATATCTGGGCAGCTTTGCCCGGGAAAGGATCGGGAACGGAACTATGAACATATTGGGACAGATTGACAAAGGAATTCTCTGGCTGCTTCAGGCGCTGCGCCAGGAGTGGATGACACCCTTCTGGGAGCTGGTGACCTCCCTGGGCAACGGCGGCTGGTTCTGGATCGTGACAGCTTTTGCACTGGCCATCTGCCTGCGTACCAGGCGGACCGGGGCCACCATGCTTCTGGCCATGCTGCTGGGGGCCGTGGTGACGAATGTGCTCTTAAAGCCCTGGGTGGCCAGGGTGCGGCCCTATGACGCCCTGGAATGGCTGGTGCCGGTGATCGGTCCCCAGCGGGATGCTTCATTTCCGTCTGGTCATTCCTGCGCGGCCTTTGCCATGGCAGTAGTGGGGCGGGAACAGCTCCCCTGGCCTTACGGAACTCTACTCATGGTGCTGGCCGGACTTGTGGCATTCTCACGACTGTATCTGGGAGTCCATTATCCTACCGATGTTCTGGCCGGAATTCTGATCGGAACCGGGGCCGCGAAAGTGGCTATGTGGATGGTGGAACAGAGCCGACAGCGGCAGAGCCAGAGCCGGCACATTCCCACAGACAAATGATAATAAAATGAGACCGCCAGACGTCCTTTTCTGGCGGTCTCAAGAGAGAGGTGAATCATTTTCCTGTCTGGAATCGGGAATGATTCCGACAGATCTATAAAAGTCTGGTCTTTTGACCTTTTAATCCGTTGTCAGATACCGTTTTGCTACATATGCTTCCTGGTCACCATACTGGATGACTGCCCACTCGTCATCGTAATCCCGGATGTAGGCAATCGCCGCGCCCGGATTGAGCTGTCCGATGGGCTGGCCGTCAGTACTGGGCTGGGGCCGGACATTGAGCTTGGCAGTAGTGCGGTAGACCACCTGGGAAGGCTCTGCCTCAGTGGGCGGATCAGATGGCTCGGAAGCAGCGACTGTCACAAAACCCGAAGGATCCACCGGATCTGTCTGCACCGGTTCCTGGCTGTCCGCCGGCTTCACCAGCTTGATCACCAGAACCAGAAGAATAATGAAAAGCACCGGAGCCAGGAGCCGCAAAATATCATACAGTGTAACAGAAGGCCGTCTTCCGCTGCCGGATCTGCTCCGGTTCTGTCTGGCGGGGGCGCGTCTGGATGTGCCGGAAGCGCCGCTTCCCCGCTGCTGGCGTGAACCTGAACGGCTGTTCTTATAATCGCTGATCAGTGCGCCGGCCTCCTGGACCAGAAGCTGGCAGGCCTGACTGGCATTGTAAGCGTCATCGTCGCCTTCATGGGCAGCCTTATTGCCCAGCATGCGGATCTTGTGGTAGTTTTCGCAGGTCTCCCCAGAGATCCAGTGGTCCTGGTAAAGAGCATCAATATTCTCCTTCAGGTCACCGCCGTCAACGATACATGCACGCTCAGCCAGGAAGTTCACCATAAATTCCAGAGTCTGGCGGGCCTTCATCATGGCAGAATTATAATCTTTGTGTCCGATCAACCGTTTGGTATCTTTCACTCCCGCCTGAATCTTATTCAGACCGGAACCGGCTCCCGAATCTGCCATATGCCCTCCTTAAAGTATAGTAACTGCATCAAATAGAGTGAAGACACAGCTGTATAAGTTATGTAATGTTAGAACAATCTATATATAGATGTATTATACTACAGATTGTGGAATTATGCACGTTAAATTTGAGAAATCTTAGAAATTTTGTAACTGCTTGGTAACAGTTCAGACAGGTCTGCGCACTCGCTGCGCTGACCGTGCGAAAACGTAGTGGTCGGAGGGCATCTGCCCCATCGCGTAGCGATTCTCATGGGCAGATGCCGTAACAGTTCAGGGAGTATCTGAACTGTTACACTGTCTGGTTACCGTCCACAGACGGTGGAAACCGGATGAAGACAGCTTTACTGGCGATTTTGGTCAAAGGAGCTTAAAGGATAGTGGTTGCCAAGACTTTCCAGGTCTGATAGAATAGAAGCACTGGATATTTTCTCCCATGGGCAGCCGCCTGGGTCAGGTCAGTCTGGCCCTGGCCTGATATCTCATGGGGATGAAGTTGATAGTTTGGACGGGCGGGCGCAGCACTGCTGGTTTGCCTGAGTATGTAAGGAGAACAGAAGATTATGAGACTACGACATATCCGGGGTGCGGAGCAGGCCATTGCCACAAGCCCTTATGTGATACAGCAGCCCCAGGAGTACCAGGGCAGATTCCACCAGCTCTTTGGCAATAGGAATCCTCTGCGCATCGAGGTGGGCATGGGCAAAGGCCGTTTCATCATGGAACTGGCCAGCCAGAATCCCCAGGTGAATTACATTGGAATTGAGCGCTATTCCAGCGTACTTCTGCGGGCACTTCAGAAGCGGGAGGAGCTGGCGCTTCCCAATATCTATTTTATGTGTGAGGATGCGAAGCTTCTGTCGGAGATATTTGGACCAGGGGAGATTGACAGGATCTATCTGAATTTCTCCGATCCCTGGCCCAAGGACCGCCATGCCAAGCGCCGTCTGACCTCGCCGGATTTCATGAGGGTCTATGATAAGATCCTGAGAAAAGACGGTACCGTGGAGTTCAAGACCGACAATCAGGATCTCTTTACCTATTCCCTGGCATCCATTCCAGAGGCAGGCTGGCGGGTGGAATCATTTACCCGCGACCTGCATCACAGCGCCATGGCAGAAGGGAATGTGATGACTGAGTACGAGATGCGCTTCTCGGCAGCAGGCAACCCCATCTGCAAGCTGATTGCCAGCCGTCAGTCATCATGTGCCAGATAGTACAAAACTGCCGGCTGCCAGCCAGCAGCAGGTGGTTTCCGTGACTGCTGGCTGGTCAGCGTATGCAGCATATGAAAGACGCTTAAGGTCTGGACAGCACTGTATAGGACGATATTTGGCGGCTGATCTGCATATACTAGAATGAAAACTGGCAATTGGAGCAATCTATGGACTGGAAATCTTCCATGAAACAGAGGCTGGCGATCATCATGTGCGACAAGCCGGACTGGAACCGTCGGATCATGCACTGGAACAAATGCTTCCGTGAAACGGAGAAGGTTCTCTGTCACGGAAAGAAAAAGAAAAAGGAGAAAGAATAATGGAGAAAAAATTCACAACAGCTAATTTTGACACAGAGGTACTGTCCTCCCCACTGCCGGTGCTGGTAGATTTCTACGCGGACTGGTGCGGCCCCTGCAAGATGATGGCTCCGGCCATAGAACAGCTTGCCGGAGAGCTGGAAGGCAAGGCCGTAGTAGGCAAA
The DNA here is from genome assembly GCA_910577655.1 of uncultured Lachnospiraceae bacterium. GTDB lineage: Bacteria > Bacillota > Clostridia > Lachnospirales > Lachnospiraceae > Brotaphodocola. The sequence goes on from CAJTOW010000018.1 coordinate 44,243, forward strand.
CTGAATGTGGACGAAAATGAAGACATTGCTGTCCGCTACCAGGTCATGAGTATCCCGACCCTGATTGTCTTTAAGGACGGTCAGGCAGTCCAGAAGGCTGTAGGTCTACAGTCCAAGGAGGATGTGAGGAAGATGGTGGAACAGGCGTAGGATACCTATGTGGGTCTGGTGTCAAATACCCTTCAGCCTGCTCTTTAAATCAGTTTCCAAACATGTACTGGAAAGGACTGTTGAAACGGTTTCGGTCATTCCAAAATAGATTCAGGATTTTAAGAACAGTTACGGTCTGGGACAGAACAGATATAGGTTCATAAGGCAGGAATCACACCACCATAGAAAACGGATTCTGTGTAGTTGGTAAAATCCCTTTGGTTTCAAGGAGTGAAGCCAGAGGCTGGATATCCTGCCTTATTGTCCGGTGCTCCATTTTATTTTCCAGTCTCAGGGATTCCAGTTTTAGCTCGATGTCGTCTAACTTGTTGTTAATTGGCTTTAAAACATCCTTTAGTGCTTGTAATACTTCGTTATCTGTCATGTTCTCGCCCTCCTTTAGCAGCTTCCTTCTGAAAAACCAGTACTTTCAGTGCGCCCTCAGGGACTCGAACCCTGGACAAATAGATTAAGAGTTTGGCCGTACCCGCTGGTAAACGGCCTTCTGGATGTGCGTGGTGGCCGGATGCTGGTCTTATCAATCCCATGTCCGGGTGCCCTCCGGGCGGACATGTTGTAACCGCTCCAGGAGCCTTGTAACGGGTCTGTAGGCCCCCGGCCTGGATGCACCCCATGCGAAGCATCCTTGACCGCCCACGTGCCATGTACCCGGCTCCCTGGATGCCCTCATGGTCTGGGATATCCTGCGCCGGGTGGCTGGTTTTGTCAAATCCAGGTCTGCTCCCTGCTATCGTCCCCGATGCCAGGTACAGCAGACGGTGGATGCTCTCCGCTCCTGGTTTTGCTCCGGTGGGGGGCTGCAAGCTTTAACCTGGTCTCTCTGGAGTTTCCTGCTTCTTCCTTCTCTGCTTCTTTACCTGGTCTATCACTATGTCTGCCGCCTTTTCCCCGGTCTTCACTCCCAGGTGGTATGGGTCCAGGAGCGGTATTCTCATTTCCGGTTTCTCTGGCTCCCTGATCACGATTTCTCCGTGCTCTGCTTCGTACTCCTTGATTCGTTGCTTAATGAGATATACTATTTCTTGTGTGCTGTTTCGTTCATTTTCTTGTGCGATGTAAGCAATCTTTTGCAATACCTCTTTGTCGGTTCTGATTACAAACTGTGGCTTTTTAGAAGGCATTCTTATCGAACCTCCACTTTCTCTTAAAATAAATAAGTTTACAAAGTGCTAGCACCTATGATATTTTATAACCATAGCAAGGAGCTAGCACCAAGCTATCACGTAGCCTGCTTTGTGTGGGTTCCTGCGATTGATTATACCACGTTATAATCTTGTGCTCAAGCGGTTGTTGTCGGTGCATTGGTAACCGTCATGTCTGGAAGGCAGTACGCCATATCCGTATACCCACAGCCCCACCTAAAGGTCCGCATATGCAAGGGTGAGCGGGGGAGAAATCCCAGGCCACGGTGGACTGGCTAACCTGCTTTCCGGATATCTTTGTTCCTGCCGGATTCTTTCGGCATTCCTCTCCTTTGAACTGAATAACCGGCACTGTCCCCGGGGTGCATATACCGGCACTCTGGTGGCTCTGCACACAAAACTGAAAGGATGGTATATGTCCATGAGTTCTGAAAGGCGTACTTACTGGGAATCCCGCCTTGATGCCCTCAGTGATTCCTCCCTGGTCTCCATTCTCCCGTTTATCGGTATTATGGCAGATACGGAGGAAGCTTCCGCATCCGGCATGACCGGGTTCTTCCATGACCTTGAAAGGGTTCTCCTGGAGGTTGTGTTTGTCCGTTTTGCCGTGACTGTGGGTTCTGACAGCTGACAGAAAGGATGGTGTATAACTATGGATTTTCGTTCAGACCACTGGAGTCTTTATGTCTCCGGTCTTCCTGATGTGTCACTTGTCCACGGTCTCCTGCTTATCCGGCATCTTCTGGATTCCCCGGAAGTGGTTGAGTCTGATGCGGAACCTTTTTTCAATGACCTGGAGGACGTCTACACACGTGAGATGTTCTGCCGTTTTGCCCTGGTGGCTGAGGGGGGGGGTACGGCCCATACCGGCACGCATACATAGCGGCTTCAGCTCCAGGGACAGAGTGGGGGCCCCGGGCGTCGCCGGGGCCCACGCGCTGGCTCTTCCCCATGGCTGGAATCCGGCCGCCCTATTACTTGACTAAGTATCATTTTTTACTACATTGACATGTTCTTAACAAACTTTTGGTTGTCTGGAGGTTGGAAATATGGCCTGCTCTCCGGTGTCCGGTTCCCAGATCCGGCATTACGGTGTTCTTACTGTCAGACAGTTTGGCCCCAAATACAAAGTGACCTGGCTTAAGTCTGTCAGGCAGAAGGGCTATGAACTGGCTGAGTTCTGTGACAGTTCGGATGAATCCGTCCAGGATAAAAAGCAAACATCCGTTCGTAACGATTTTAAGCTTGCCAATAACATTAGCCGTGCCAGGTCTAAAGTGTTTGAGTATGCTTTCTGCAATGACTGGGATTATTTTATCACACTGACCATTAACCCGGCCAAACTTGACCGCTATGACCTGGGTACTTACATAAAGGCCCTTGGCAGGTTCATAAACAATTACAGTACGGTGCACCATTCCAGGATACGTTATGTTCTGATACCCGAACAGCACGAAGATGGCGCCTGGCACATGCACGGCCTTGTTTCTGGTATCCTCCCAAAGCACCTTGTGGTCAATTCCCATGGATACCTGGATTTTCCTTTGTACGTAAAGCGTTTCGGTCTCTGTAGCCTGGGGCCGGTTCAGTCCCATGAGAAAGTCAGCAAATACATAACCAAGTACATCACTAAAACATTTTCAGATGGGAACCCCGGCCAGCCGCTGTATTACTGTAGCAAGGGCCTGAACCGTTCCTCTGTCCTCTGTACCTTCGATGATGTTGCTGACATCGGTATTGACTGGGATTTCGTCCATCCGGACGGTTACTGCAAAACAGCCATGGTTGATGATCTGGGTTTCCTGGACACCATGTGTCTGTCATTCTGAGTAAAGGAGTGTGTCTGTATGACAGTCCAGCAATTATACGATGAATTCATTTTCACCAAAAGGGTATCCGGCATCAGTGAAAACAGCATAGGCACCTACCAGGCCACGGTCACCCTCCTGGTTCGCCATATCGGCCCGGAGACTCCCCTGGATGGCATCACCTGGGAGACTGTGACCGGGTATGTCCTGGACGTCTACAAACGCCCAATATCCCGGGCCACCATGTCCACCTACATCCGCAGTGCCCGTATTTTCCTCCGGTGGGTTCATGCAGAGTACGGCCTGCCATTTGACCCGGCCCGTATCAGGGTGCCGAAGTCCCCCAAGAAGAACGTGCATATCTACAGTGACAGTGAGATACAGCAGATTTTCTCCCTGGTCCGGACATCCGTCCCCTGGATCACCGCCCGGAACCGTGCCCTGGTTGCCCTGATGCTTGATTCCGGTCTCCGGCAGTGCGAAGCCTGCGGTCTGCGGCATGGTGACATTGACCGTTCCAGGATGGTCATGAAGGTTACCGGGAAGGGTGCCAAAGACCGGATGGTTCCCCTGGGCCGTTTCGCCCTTTCCCAGGTTGACAGATATCTGGAACTCTGTCCCTGGCCTTCTTCCGGCCCCGTGTTCCTTGACCGCCGTGGAAATCCCCTTTCCGGGAATGCCGTCCGGCTCTTCGTGAACCGCCTGGAGAAACAGCTTCCTTTCCGGCTGTCCTCCCACCGCCTGCGGCACAATTTCGCCACCAACTACTGCATCGACCACGTGCGCCAGACCGGGAAATCCGACGTGTATGACCTCAGTATCCTCATGGGCCATGAAAGTATCGAGACCACCAAGAAGTATGAGCATTTCGCCCATGAAATCATAGCCGCCGAAAACAGCATATCCCACCTGGATGCCTGCTTTGGAGCCCCGGACAGACCCTGACCTGTTACCGGGGCCCATGCATTTTTGGCATTTTTCAGAACATTTTCGGTTCTGCAGAACCATGTATTTCTGGCATTTTTACAGCCACTTTCAGCCCTTCAGAACCGTGCATTTTTCGGTATGCACCATGTCCAGGAAATTCCTCTTCTGTCCTCTGATAAATGCTTCTGCTGGGCCGGGTTTTCCCGCTCAGCCTGACCTCGGGGTATTCCCGCAAAGCCCGTAAACACAAGAAAAAAGCACCAGCCCCGCAGCTTCCTTCTGCAAAACCAGTACTTTCAGTGCGCCCTCAGGGACTCGAACCCTGGACAAATAGATTA
>CAJTOW010000019.1 GCA_910577655.1 uncultured Lachnospiraceae bacterium
CACATCTGCTGGAAAGCAATTTTCAGACATGCTGTACTACTGGAACATATCATTTAAAATACAGGTTAAAAATATATATTATGAATAAGGATTTACGAGGTGAATTTGTGCCATGAAAAAACTGTCTGCTCTCATATGGCTGCTGCTGTCTGTCTTCCTTCTGTCTGCCTGCGGCAGTCAGATCAAAACACCTGAGACCGATGATATTGATAGCCGCCCGGATATTGTGGAACTGACCTTATGGACATTTCCGGTGGGCAGCTGGGGCAACCCCACTGCGGTCTATGACATTCTGACCAGCTTCCATAAGGCATATCCAGGCATCCATATCTCTGTACAGTATTTGAATTATAACAACGGGGATGAGCAGATCATTCAGGCTGTCTCGGAGGGCAGTGCGCCTGATCTGGTTCTGGAGGGGCCGGAACGGCTGGTGGCCAGCTGGGGCGATAATGGCTGGATGGTGGACTTGTCCGACCTGTGGGAAGCCCGTCAGACGGATATAGCCTATGACCATGTGCAGGATGCCTGCCAGTACACAGATGGGGCATATTATATATTTCCCATCTGTATGTCCGCCCACTGCATGGCAATTAATTACGATCTGTTCCGGGAAGCGGGAGCCCTGCAGTATATTGATGAAGAAACCCATACCTGGACCACCCGGGGATTTATCGATGCGGTTCATGCATTGACGGACTATGGACTGGAGAAGGCAGGTGTCATATACTGCAAAAACCAGAGCGGTGACCAGGGGACCCGTGCCCTGGTCACCAACCTATACGGCGGATCCTTTACCGATGATGCACATACGTCTTATACTGTTGACAGTGAAGAAAACAAGAAGGCCCTTCAGCTCCTTTATGATCTGGAAGGGATCGCCTTTGAACCGTCTTTTGCCTCTGTGGACGCCATTGACCAGTTCTGCAGAAAGGAAACTGCCATGTGCTTCTGCTGGAACAGCTCCATTGAAGTTCAGCAGATACTTAACAGCCCCAATATGGATTTTGATGTTTTTCCCATCGCTTTTCCCACTGACCAGGACGCACCGGAGCTTCAGGGCGGTATCTGGGGATTCGGCATTTTCGACAATGGGAGCGAAGAACGGATTGAAGCGGCGAAAACCTTTATCCGCTATATCACAGAAAACGATACCTTGTACACCAGGGCTGTGCTGGCTTCTTCCTACTGGCCGGTCTGGGATATGAATAATAATATTTACGAAAATGATATGCTCATGACGGAATACAGCACCTTCATGAAGTATATGGGCGATTATTATCAGATCACTCCCGGATGGGCCCAGGCGCGCGCCGCATGGTGGCATGCGCTGGCAAAAATCGGAGCAGGAGCCGATATCTCAGAAGCCGTGAAGGATTTTCCTTCTTCGGAGTGAATGCAGACCGGGAATCTGGAAACAAGTTCCCGGTCTTATTTTATGCCTGGGGCGTCTTGTCCCCGGCGTTTTTCGGGGGCAGAAGATGGCCTGTCTGAACTGTTATGAATTATAAGATCAGGGATGCCAGCTGCGTCCGCCGGTATATCATTCCCCAACAGGCCGCCCCATGAATCATTGCATGTTTCAGACCAAAATGACGGATACTAGAGCGTGTTTGAAATCAACACAGACTGCAATAACCAAAAAGGAGAAAAAGTGACCGGATATGATCTATTGTGTAGAGGATGATAAGGGAGTGCGGGACTTAATGATCTATGCCCTGGGCACTGCCGGGTTTGAGGCGGCAGGCTTTGGGGACGGCACGGATTTTTTCCGTGCCATGGAAGCGGAGCTGCCGGAGCTGATTATGCTGGATATCATGCTGCCGGGTGAGGACGGTATCGCTATTCTGGAAAGGCTGAAGAAGCAGGCTGCCACCGCACAGATCCCTGTAATTATGGCCACCGCAAAGGGAACGGAATATGATAAGGTCATAGGGCTGGATCTTGGAGCGGATGATTATCTTACAAAGCCCTTCGGAATGCTGGAAATGGTTTCCCGTGTCAGGGCTGTGCTGCGCCGGAGCAGGCCCAGGGACGAAGGGCGGGTTCTGCGCGCCGGGTGTCTGGAGCTGAATACGGAGGAGCACATGGTGTCAGCAGAAGGAGAACGCATTACACTTACTCTGAAAGAATATGAGCTGCTCCGTCTGTTCATGGAGCATCCGGGCAGGGTATTCACCCGGAGCCAGCTTCTGGAATCCGTCTGGGAATCAGATTATACAGGAGAGACACGTACGGTTGACGTACATATCGCCAGCCTGCGCGGAAAACTGGGGATCTGCGGCGATTATATCGAAACCGTCCGTGGTGTCGGCTACCGGATGGAAGGGAGAAGTTCATGACAAAACGGATATTCCAGTCCATCTGTTTTGCCGCTCTTGGAGTCTTTATGGTCTCCATGGCGCTCTTTATGGGGGTACTCTACAACTACTTTTCCGGAGTACAGTACAAACAGCTGAGGATACAGACAGACCTGGCGGCCAGAGGGGCAGCCAATGAAGGCCTGGGGTATTTTGAAGGGCTTGCCATGGAGGACTGCCGCATCACATGGATCGGCCCTGACGGTCAGGTGCTGTATGACAGCAGATCGGATACCTCCGGGATGGAGAACCATCTGGAGCGGAAAGAGATCCGGCAGGCTTTTGAAACGGGCTCTGGTGAGAGCGCCCGGTATTCCCACACATTGCTGGAGCGTTCCATATACTGCGCCAGACGTCTGCCGGACGGCACAGTGCTCCGGCTTTCCATGGTGCAGAATACCTGGATCACCCTGATCCTGGGAATGCTTTATCCGCTCTGTATTCTGTGTGTAGTTGTGCTCCTTCTGGCACTGGTTCTGGCTTTCCGGCTGTCCAGGGAGATTGTCCGCCCGCTGAATGACCTGGATCTGGACAATCCCCTGGGAAATGACGGATACCAGGAGATCACTCCCCTGCTTGAGCGGATCGCCCTCCAGCAGCGGCAGATCCGCAGCCAGAAGGAGGAGCTGCGGCAGAGACAGAATGAATTCGGGACAGTGACCAGAGGCATGACCGAGGGCCTGATCCTTCTGGACGGAAAGAACCGGATTCTCAGCATCAATCCTGCGGCCATGAGGCTTTTTGGCGCGGAGCCGTCCTGCCAGGGGAGGTACCTTCTTTCGGTAAACCGCAGCCTGAAGCTTCAGGAGCTTCTCCAGAAGGCCGGAGAGGGCATTTACGCCGAGATGGTCATGGAGCTGGGGGGCAGAAACTATCAGATGGATGCGACTCCTGTCATTTCCGATGGTCTGGTGTCCGGTGTCGTTCTCCTGATTCTGGATGTGACCGAGAAGGAGAAGACTGAACAGATCCGCAGGGAGTTTACGGCAAACGTGTCCCATGAACTGAAGACACCGCTCCACACCATTTCCGGCAGCGCGGAGCTTATGGCAAATGGCCTGGTGGATGCCCGGGACTTTCCCGTATTTTCAGAGCGGATCTATACGGAGGCCCAGCGGCTGATCCGTCTGGTGGAGGACATTATCCGCTTGTCCCGTCTGGATGAGGGTGCAGATGGTATGCCCTGGGAGGAAATGGATCTGTACGCGCTTGCAGCCGATACAGTACAGCGGCTCCGGCCCCAGGCAGAGGCTGCAGGCGTCCGGATGAATCTCTGCGGCAGTCCGGTACAGGTATGGGGAATCCGGCAGCTGGTGGAAGGAATCGTCTTTAATCTGGCGGACAATGGAGTACGGTATAACCGGAAGAACGGTTCTGTCACGGTGGCGGCAGAGGCAGAAAGGGGCGGCGCCGTGCTCACTGTTGCCGACACCGGTATCGGCATTCCGCCGGAACACCAGGAGAGGATTTTTGAGCGGTTCTACCGGGTGGACAAGAGCCACTCCAGGGAACTTGGCGGTACCGGTCTGGGGCTTTCTATTGTGAGACATGCCGCCAGACTGCACAATGCCAGGATTGAGGTGGAGAGTGAGGTAGGGACCGGGACCAGGATCCGGGTCCATTTTTGTGGAGACAGTACAAACTCTTACTGTTCATGGGGAATATCTTCTTGTCCGGCTGCGCCAGACAAGAAGGGGCCCTCTGAACTGTAATTACAAAATAAGAAGATGGCCCGGGGACTGACACCCTGGGCTGTTGTAAATAAGGTAATAGTCCAGATATTCCCTGAACCGTTGTCAAATAAGAACTATAGGAAACATTGCCAGAAAAAATTGCGTTGTTTACACAGATTTTACAAAACAGTGATAATGGATTTGACATTCCTGCGGTAATCTGTATTCAGTGGCAGCCCGCAACCCTTTTGGACTGTTATGGGAGAAATATATGTGACACCTTACTTGCATTCCATAGAAAACTTCCATGCGCCCGGCAGGGGACGTGCCGCCAGTGAATGAAAGTATTGGTGGGCGCATTTGGCATTCCTGGTTTCAAATCGCCTGCGGCGATGGAGAGTTCAAGGTAAAGAAAGAAGGGAAAAATCCATGGACATTTTTGATATACTGACACTGGCCGGGGGCCTGAGTCTCTTTCTGTTTGGCATGAGCATCATGGGGCAGGCCCTGGAGCGCAGGGCAGGGGATAAACTCCGCTCCCTTCTGGGGCGTTTTACCACCAACCGGACGGCAGGTCTTCTGACCGGACTTGGCATTACCGCCGTGATCCAGAGCTCCTCAGCCACTACGGTCATGGTTGTAGGATTTGTAAACTCCGGACTCATGACCCTGAAGCAGGCCATCAACGTGATCATGGGAGCCAACATCGGTACCACTGTCACGGCATGGGTTCTGAGTCTGGCCGGAATTGACAGCGGCAATATCATTGTCCGGCTGCTGAAGCCATCCTCCTTTACACCAGTCCTGGCCTTGGTGGGGATCGTCTTTTATATGTTCAGCAAAAATACCAGGAAGAAGGACACCGGCATGATCCTGCTGGGATTTGCGACACTGATGTTTGGGATGGAGGAAATGTCCGGCGCGGTTTCCGGACTCCGGGATGTTCCGGGATTCCAGAATCTTCTGGTCATGTTTACAAATCCGGTTTTTGGGGTGCTGGCAGGAACCATTCTGACCGCTGTCATCCAGTCAAGCTCCGCATCAGTGGGGATTCTCCAGGCCCTGGCAGTGACAGGCAAAGTGACTTATGGCATGGCAGTCCCCATCATCATGGGGCAGAATATAGGTACCTGCGTGACCGCTATGCTTTCCTCTGTAGGGGCCAGCAAGAACGGGAAGCGGGCGGCCATGGTTCACCTGCTGTTCAATGTGATCGGCACCGCGGTCTGGCTTACGGTGTTCTGCCTGGTTAAGCTTTTGTTTGCGCCGGCATTTCTGGAGGAATCGGCTTCCCTGCTGGGGATCGCCGTGGCACATTCGGTCTTCAATGTGCTGTGCACGGCGCTGATACTGCCTGTGGCAGGAGTTCTGGAAGGTCTGGTCAGGCGGATTGTGCCCGACGCTGTCCATCCGGAGGTCCGGCCTGAGCTGGATGACCGCCTGCTTGCCACGCCGTCCATTGCCCTGGAACGCTGCCATGATGTGGCGGTGTCTATGGCGGAGCTGTCTGTGGAGACGCTGAAGGCAGGAATGGATGCGCTGGACGGATATACGCCGGATCTGGCGGCGGATGTCCGCGAAAAGGAAGAAAAAACAGATTACTATGAGGATATTCTGGGAACCTTTCTGGTAAAGCTGAGTGCCAGACAGATCAGCGAGGCCGACAGCGCAGAGGCAGCCAGACTTCTGAAGCTGATCGGTGATTTCGAGCGGATCTCCGACCATGGGGTCAATCTGCTGGAGGCGGCGGAAGAGATGCGGGGGAAAGGACTGGAATTTACCGGGGCTGCGGCCATAGAGCTGGAGACTATTACCTCAGCAGTCAGGGAGATCCTGGATCTGTCCCTGGGGGCCTTTAAGGAAAATGACCAGAAAGCCGCATCTATGGTGGAACCCCTGGAGCAGGTGATCGACCAGCTGAAGGAGCAGATGCGCACCCGCCATATTCTCCGGCTCCAGCAGGGACTGTGCTCCATGGATGCAGGCTTCATATGGTCGGATCTGCTTACCAGTCTGGAACGGGCCTCTGACCACTGCTCCAATATCGCCGGGTGCGTCATCAATATGGCGGATTACAGCATGAATCTTCATGAATCCCTCCGGACAGTCAGGAATGACAGTGAGCAGTTCCGCCAGAGCTTCCAAGCGTATGCGGGGAAATACAGCCTTGTCCGGCAGCAGGGGCAGGCAGTGGGGACTGTATGAGTTGCTGTTCATAGGGGATGTTCCGGGAGGTACGCTCTGGAAAACTTTTTCCAGAGCTGGTATCTGCCGGCCTTAAAAAACAACCTGGCAATAGAAAAGAAAATATTATATTCTATTTCACCTGACCTGGTAATCTTAAAACAGGTACTTCCTGCATTGATTATTGATGTCATTGCTGCTAAAATAGAGAGAGGATTCAGGAATGTGGTTCTGGATGTGCTTGGCATCCCTGATCTTGAATCGCCTTCCGCGATGAAGCTTTCAGGGGAATGAAAGGAACGGTGGAAATGAAAAATCAGGGTTTGGGGCAGCGGCTCATACGGTATGTCTGCATTTTCCTGGGAAATCTGCTTCTTGCCTTCGGTGTGGCGGCATTTGCGATACCGCATTCGCTGGCACTGACCGGCGTAAATGGAATTGCGCGCAATCTGGAGCATTTTCTGGGGCTGGACATGGCACTGGCTATTCTTGTGATCAATCTGGCTGCTTTTCTTGCAGGATACATCTGCATGGGGAAGGAATTCGCACTGAATACAGTCATCAGCACGGTTCTGTATCCCATTGCGTTCCGTGTATCGTCCCAGATGTCCGGTCTGGCTGCGCTGACGACAGACAGGCTGCTGGCGACGCTTCTGTCCGGGATTTTCTTTGGGCTGGGCATAGGACTGGTGATGCGGGTCGGCGGCTCAACCGGGGGCATGGATATCCCGCCCCTGGTTCTGAATAAGAAATTCCAGATCCCGGTGGTGGTTTCCATGTATGGGATCGAGGTGGCCAGCCTGATGGTGCAGCTGACTTATTCCAGCAGCGAACAGGTTCTGTACGCAGTCATTTCCACACTGGTTACAGGAACGGTTCTGAACCAGGTCCTTGTCTATGGCAATGGAAATATCCAGACTATGATTATAAGTAAGGAATATGAAAGAATGAGCAGCTATATCCAGGAGCATCTGGGCCATGGCTGCACTCTGGTTCCGGTGGAAACAGGCTATCTGCATGAACAGCAGATGGCGGTGCTCAGTGTGCTGCCTGCCCGGGAGCTGGGGCGGTTGAGACAGGGGATACAGCAGCTGGATCCCCTGGCTTTTATGGTCGTGACCAACGCCAGAGAGGTCAGGGGAATCGGATTTACCCTGGACCGGGCGGTCAGAACACTGATAAAGGACAAATAATCCTGCGGTCAGAAGCTGTCCTGGATCGGATTTCTGCTGCTTGATATAAAGAATGGGGCTGTCGGAAAATGCCTCCTGCACACAACATATTGTGGTGATATTCAACGGATCACCTGATATATCGTGGGCGGGGAGGCGTTTCCCGAAAGCCCCATTTGTATGTATTAGTATGCAGGCATGCTTTGGAGCGTGTTTTCTGCTGTTCCAGGACCATGTCTGATCAGGCATCCGCTACCGCCGCACCCATTTTCCAAACAAGGTCTTCTTATAATTCTTAAGCTCTTCTTTGGCTGGCGGATAGTTGCCGGTTCTCTGAAGGTATTCCACACCCCGCTTGATATCGGGCGCGACTCCCAGACCCTGGGCATAGATCAGGCCCAGCAGATAGGAGCTTTCAACATGATTGGCGTTGACCTGCTCTAAATATTTCCGGGCCTGGGTGTAGTCCTGGGGCAGCCCGTATCCATAGAAGCAGGCTTTGCCCAGATATGGGAAGCCCCACTTGCTGTCGCTGAGCTCATGGGCCTTCAGGATCATCTGGACGCCCTTTTCATAGTTCTGGGGAACGCCCTTGCCGTCGAAATACAAGGCGCCAAGGCGGTTTAAGCAGCCTACATTTTCTATCGTGAGGCCCTTCTCATAGCAGGAGGCCGCATAGCTGCAGTCCTGGGGTACCACGTCGCCGCGCTCGTAGGCCAGCCCCACATAGAAGCAGCTGTCCAGCTCGCCGTTGTCCATGGCCTTCTTATGCCAGTAGAAGGCATTGTCTGTCTTGCCAGCTTTGTCTAACTCCCTGGCGTACAGATACTGGTGGGGCGGATAGCCCTTATCGGCACCCTTCTGCCAGAGTCCCTGGCACTTCCAGGGCATGGGCGGGATGAAATCCTCATCCCCTTTCTGGTAGTAATTGTTTAAATTGTTGCCGGCATGGTACATTCCGCCTTCGTATGCCTTCAAAAACCAGCCTTCGCACTTGGAAATGGAATTTTTCATGTAATTCTTAAATTCCGCGTCACTGGAGAAGGAGTCCCGGCCTTTCCCCTCGATCCGCAGGAAATCCCACCAGAAATAGACATTGCCTATGGTATACTGGCAGAAGGCATCACCCTGCTCTGCCTTGGCCAGCACGATATTAAATGCTTCCTGAAGGCTGGAAAATGGCATCTTCTGCATGAGCTGGGGACTCAGCTCCCCGCTCCGTAAGGCCAACAGGACACCGACGGCACTTCCCTGCTCCACGGATTTGTGCATCAGCTTTTCTGCCCGCTTGTCATCCTCTGGAAAGCCATGGCCTACCCATGTGTACTGGTAGCCGCACAGGCATCTGGCCAGAAGGCAGGTGGCATCCCCGTCTCCGGCTTCCGAAGCCTCTTCCAGCCGCCGGAAGCTTTCCTGCCCATGGCCGGAAGCCATGTCATAGTAAATGTCCCGGAGGGCCTGCTCTACTACATCACTGAAAAATCTTCCCATTGTTTTGTTCTCCTTGATTCCATGATTCGTTATGTTCTGATAAGCTCTACCATAGGAAGCAAAACCGGCTTCCTATAGTCAGATGGACGGCGCCAGAAGCATGCGCCTTTTATCGGAATCAAAAGCACGATTCCGATAAGCTCTACTATAGAAAGGAAAAGCATCTTTCTATAGTCAGATGGACGGCGCCAGAAGCGTGCGCCTTTTATCGGAATCAAAAGCGTGATTCCGATAAGCTCTATTATACCTTCATTGGAAAAATATGCAAAGGGAATTTTGGGTTCTTTATGATGAACTGTTACAATGAAATAATCCCCAGCACATTCGCAATGGAACTCAGCAGGATGATCCCGATACAAACCGGCGCCAGATAGCGGAGGAAGAAGTTGTACAGCTTCTTCCGGCGGAAGGCGGAGGAGTATTCCACTTCCTGGGCAATCCGTGCAAAGCCTACTACCCGGATGATCAGGAAGCAGGTGGAGAGGGCCGCCAGAGGCATCATGACCGAGTTGGTAAGGAAATCAAAAAAGTCCAGGAAGGCCATTCCGAAAATTGTAACGAAATCCCAGGCGCCGTACCCTAAGGAGGAGGCAGTTCCCACCAGGGCCATGACCACGCACATGATGAGACAGCATTTAGAGCGGCTTAGGTGCAGCTCATCCTCCAGGGTGGAAACGCTGGTCTCCAGCAGGGAGATGGCGCTTGTGAGGGCGGCAAATAAAAACATCAAAAAGAACGTGATTCCGATCAGGGTAGCCACGCCCATGCTGGCAAATATCTTAGGCAGGGTAATAAAGGCAAGAGAGGGACCGGCCTGCAGCGTCTCCATATCTCCGCCGGAAAAAGCAAACACAGCCGGGATGATCATCATACCCGCCAGTATCGCGATAGCTGTGTCAAAGATCTCCACCTGGGTGGTGGATTTCTCGATATCCACATCCCTGCCGATGTAGGAGCCGTAGGTGTACAGGATTCCCATGGCAATGGACAGAGAGTAGAACATCTGCCCCATGGCAGCCACCACGGTCATCAGGGAAAAATCATTAAAATTCGGCACCAGAAAATACTTTACCCCCTCTAAGGCACCGGGCCGGGTGACGGAATAGACGGTTACACCAATAGCCAGAAGCACCAGGATGGGCATCATGATCTTGGATACCCGTTCCACACCCTGCTTCACCCCTGCCAGAATGACGAAAAACACCAGGGCGGAAAAGACAACGAACCAGAATTCCACACTGACGGAAGAAGCAATAAAGCCAGTGAAATAGCCGTCTGCGGCCAGGGTCAGAGCGTTTCCTCTGGTATATTCCACCAGATACTTTAATACCCATCCGCCGATGACGCAGTAGTAGGGGACGATCAGCATGGGGACAACCGCATTGATCCATCCGCCAAAACGGAAAGGCAGGCTGGTGCCAAAGGTGCAGAATGCCCCGGCCGGACTTTTTCTGGTCATGCGTCCCAGGGCGGTTTCGGATACGATCAGCACATATCCGAAGGTCACCATCAGGATCAGGTAGACCAGCAGAAACATGCCGCCTCCATATTTGGCTGCCAGATAGGGAAAACGCCAGATGTTGCCAAGCCCCACCGCAGAACCGGCTACCGCCAGAACATAGCCCAGGCGGCCGGAAAAGCTGCTGCGGGAATCAGAAGCCAGATTATTTGTGGATAAATGGTTGTCCATGATATTCCTCCATTGTATAATGCAGTCCGTCCTTGTTTTGGCCGGCTGTGGTTTTATTGTTAACAGGAACAGTGGGGGTTATTCCATTATAGAGGATAGAGTCAGGGGTGTCAATGAAGGAATCCCCATATCCCACGGCGGACGCCCGATGTTTATGTTACTGTCCGGGGATGCATCTTCTTACCCCCGATAAGCGGCAGAGACGAGAAGATGCACCCTTGACATGCGATCAATTGATTGTTATACTATCAATTATCAGATCCAAAAAGAGAAAGGAGGAAGAAGATGGATGCAGCCGTGCTGGTGAGGAAAGTTCACATGATGTGCCCATTGTGCGATAAAGTTCATGAAATTGAAGAGAGGATGCGCACTGCAGCTATGGTTATCAAAGGTGAGGAGGTCTTGTACGAAGAGCGCTTTTTCATCTGCGGGTATGCAAACGAAGATGAGAATGAATTTGAAACAGGCAGTATGACCAATGAAAACCTTCTGAACGCACGCAACGCATACCGCAGAAAGATGGGACTTCTTACATCCCAGGAGATCATCGGCATCCGGGAAGGTTATGGATTATCCCAGATTGATCTTGCAAGACTGCTGGGGTGGGGGGAGGCAACGATTTCAAGATATGAGAGTAAGGCAATCCAGGATGAGGCCTATGATACAATGCTTCGTTTCATTCGGGATAATCCCTTGCAGGCATTGGAATTTTTAAAGAAGCACAAAGACCGGTTTTCAACTTCAAAACAGGAAGAGATCAGGACCCGCATCGTCGAAAAGCTGGATTCTTACGGAAGAGAGTTTCTTACACGTCAGACTTTTGAAGGGGAATATGCCGATTTTGATGTGCCATCGGATTCCAATGGATATACGGTACTGGACATAGACAAATTAGAAGCGGTTATATCCTATCTGGCGGAAGCCATGTCAAATCTGTATAAAGTAAAGCTTATGAAATCATTATGGTATTCAGATGCACTGGCTTACCAGCGGATGGGAAAGGCTATGACTGGTCTGGTATACCGGCATGCGACAATGGGTGCACTGCCGGTGGGACACTATAGTCTGATGAATCTGGAAAATCTGAATGTAAAAGAGGAAATAAGTCCTGGTTATGATTCGATGCTTCATGTATATCCTTCTAAACATGCGGATTATTCGATTCTCAGCAGTGAAGAAAAAGCGATTCTTGATACTGTGACTAGAAAATTCAGAGATTTCAAGGCGGCCGAGATTGTGAATTACATGCATGAGGAAAAGGCTTATAGGGAAACCTCCAATGGAGAGATTATCCCCTTCAGCCTCGCAAAGGAAATCCGTGGTCTGGACTCGTAAAAATATATACCCCCAGTGGTCAGGGAACATACACATTCCCTGACCCACCGGGGGTATTGCGTTCTTTCCGGCATACAGAGTAATGGTTGCTGCCCATAGCTATAAAGAATAATGTAAAGAATTGGTAAGAAATATTTTCCATAAAATTCCCCATGGCAGACCGTATATGTAGTAAAATAAAAAATAATTGTTCAGACACCACAGCCTTCCTGCCCTGGCGAAGGAAATTTCGGGCCAGACCGGGATATAAAAACGCTAAAAGCAAAAGGTATTTGTCTGGACCGTTGCAGGATAAGGGAAGGAGAAAGAGTGAAAGAATCTGATAAAATCTTTACAACATGTTTGCGTCCTGGAAAGGAATGGTGGAAAATATGACAGAAAGAAGAAAGCGGCTGCTGGCCAGCCTGCTGGCAGTATGCACGGTGGCGGCATCAGTCACCGGCTGCATGAAACGTAACCGCATGGGCGCGGCAGGAGGCGGGGAAAACAGCGGGCCAGCCCCAGTGAAGGTGGAGATTATGGCTCAGGCAGAATACCCGCAGGAGCCGGTATACAAAAATGACGAGGAGCGTTACGAGGCCCGGTATGCCAGGGAGATCCCGGAGCGGTTTGAGGAAGCCTATGGCTCCTTTGCTTTCCGGACAGCCGCGCAGGTGCTGGGAAAAGGCAGCCAGGTGAACCAGATCTATTCCCCGCTGGGACTTTACTATGCTCTGGCCATGAGCGCCCAGGGGGCTGCCGGAGAGACCAGACAGGAGCTGATGTCCCTGCTTGGATATCCAGAGGGTTCGGGGGCGGAGCCGGACAGCTCCAGGCCGGAAGGCTCCAGGCCAGCAGGTTCCGGAACAGCAGGCTCCGGGACAGAGCTGGAGCAGCTGGCCCAGGACTGCCAGACAGCTTTCCAGGCCCTTTACCATGTGCCCAATCCGGCTAATGCAAAGAAGAATGAGTGGGGGGAAATGCCGGAGGACAGCCTCTATAGTCTGCGGATCGCCAATTCCCTGTGGGCGGATCAGGCCCTGGAAATGAAAGAGGAATTTGCAGACCAGGCGGCCGGGTATTTCTATTCCGACATTTTCCGGACAGATCTTCATGACCCCGGAGTCGCCCAGGCCATGGCAGACTGGGTGAAGGACAGGACCGGCGGGGTGATTGTGCCTGGTACAGAGCCGGTGCCGGAGGAGGAGCTTTTATCCCTTCGGAATACCGTGTACTATTATGATGAGTGGATTGACTGGTTCAACAAGGACCAGACCGAGGCGGATGTATTTACCACTGCGGACAAAACCCAGGTGACCTGCGAGTTCATGAACCGGACTATGGGCTCTCACGGATTCCGGCGTGGAGAGAACTTCACCTCATCATCCTTGTCCTTAAAAAACGGCTCCATGGAGTTCATCCTTCCGGATGAAGGCGTGGATGTCCGGGAGCTGGTGAAATCCCCGGAGATTCTTAAGGAAGTACTGGAAGGAACCGATGGGAATGGCATGGGCGAGGTGGTCTGGAAGATTCCTAAATTTACCTATGGCAGCAGCAGGAAGCTTACGGAGAATCTGAAGGAGCTTGGTGTCCGGAAGGCTTTTGGAGCTGAGGCGGATTTTCCCGGGATCTCGGACTATAAGCCCCTGGGCATCTCCGGCGTCAGCCAGGACGCCCACATCGCTATTGACGAGAATGGTGTGGAAGCAGCCGCCTTTACGGAGATCGCCTATGCGGGAGCGGCGCCGCCTGACGGAAGAGCAGATATGATTCTGAACCGCCCGTTTCTTTATGTGATCCGGAGCAGAGGACAGATTCTCTTTATGGGAATCTGCGGAAACCCGCAGCTTGAGGAAGAGCCGGAGGGGAAACCAGAGGAATCCCCCGGGGAAGAGCCGGAAGGGAATTCGGCGGAAGTGCCTGGGGAAGAGCCGGAAGGAAATCTTGTGGAAGCGTCCCGGAATGTGCCTGGGAATCATCCTTCGGAAGCACTTGTACCCCCGGAAAAATCCCGGGAGACCGGAAGATCATCCGTGACCCCGGAGGATCTTCTTGCAGCCTGGAATCCCAGCATTGGCGATGCCTCGGCTGACGGAAGGCTTCTTGAACTGGTCTGGGATTATTATGGTCTGGCGGCAGGCAGAACCATGGAGCTTCAGACCGCGGATATACCATACGGCATGACCCTTCATCTGGAGCAGGAGCCGGACAACATTACCATGCAGAAGGCCGCCGGACTGCTGATGGGCCTTATTGACAACTGTTACAGCGTGTCCTGGGACTATCCTTCAGATGAAATGGGGAACCGGGCGTATTTCTATATGCCGGTTTCCGCCTTCAGACAGTATGGAAATATTCCCTATATTAAGGAATATGTCGGGGAAGATGAACAGCTGGATAAGATGAACGATCTTCTTGAGATTCTGGAGCATGTGGATCAGCCGTTGTCCGAAAAAACCAGGGCCAGGACCCTGGATGAGGCCGTGGCGGCGGCTGTTCTGGAGTATAACCGTTACGGCTATGCTACCCTGGACTGTGAAGCCTTTGGAGAGGGACATAAGCTGCTGGGCCAGGAGGAGACAGACACTACAGCTACAGTGTATGCCCTGGCCATGTATGGTGCCTACCAGTTCCAGGATGGAAATCTGGTTAAGGGCGGCGGCACCGGGGTGATTCCGGTGGTGATCCGGATGGTCAGGGAACCGGACGGCGCATACGTGGCAGTCCGTTACCAGAAACCTGAGGATGGCGGCGGGTATATAGAGTCCATCCAGAAAATGTTTCCCAGAAAACTGTGGGATGTGTGTATTTCCCCGCCCGCCAGGGACCGGGAGGACATAAAGCAGCAGGAGCAGGCCTATGGGGAGTCCTGTCTGAGGCAGCTTGGACGCAAAGCGGTGGTGGGAGATTACGGAGATTTCCCCCACACGCTTCTGACAGACGTGGGAGTGCCGGTGGAGGTATCCAATGCACTGGGAGACATCCGTGAATTTGCCCCAGAGGATCCGGCGCGTTTTGCGCCTTACTGGCTGGGCAATGTAGAACGGCTGGAGGATGGGGTGCGTTACCTCTATGAACAGTCCTATGATGGGGAAAAGAAGGAGATCCTGTTCTCCAAAATCAGGTATGAGACCGGGGAGACAGTGGAACAGTCTGTTTATGACGGTCTGACCGGAAAGAAGAAGCGGCCGCCGGACGGCCTGCGGGAAGGAGCGTGAACACCCCATGGGGATTTATCTGAATCCACCGGCAGATGGTTTTGCCGATATTCTGAAAGACGGCTTTTATGTGGATAAGACCGGCCTGATCACCTATACAAACCAGGTCATGGGAACGTCAAGAAAGCTGACGTGCTTCAGCCGGCCAAGGCGGTTTGGCAAATCATATGCGGCCCAGATGCTTGTGGCATTTTATTCTAAGGGGGCAGATTCCCGGCATTTGTTTGAGAGCCTGGATGTTGCCCATCCATCCGGGGACAGATGTCAGCAGAGTCTGGCGGAGTATGAACAGTATTTAAACAAATGTGATGTTCTATTCTGGGATATGACATGGTTTATTTCCAATGCAGAGAAAATAGAAGATACCATTCCCAATCTCCAGTCCCGTCTTCTGGAAGAGCTGAGAAAAGAATTTCCGGACTGTATTGGGAAGGAAAAAATTCCGCTTCCGGAAGCACTCCTGAGTATCAGTGCACATACTGGCCGGAAGTTTTACATTATTATTGATGAGTGGGATGCGTTATTCCGGGAAGCGAAGGAGCACACAGAGCTACAGAAAGCTTATATCCAGCTTCTGAGAGGTCTTTTTAAAGGCGGTCAGGTGGCCCGGTTCCTCACCGGCGCTTATATGACTGGGATTCTGCCCATCAAAAAATACGGCACCCAGTCAGCACTGACGGACTTCTGCGAATACACCATGCTGGAACCTGGCCCTCTGGCGGAATATGCCGGCTTTACAGAGAATGAGGTCAAAAACCTCTGTGATCAATACCAGATGGACTTTAGAGAAGCCCGCAGATGGTATGATGGCTATCATTTCCATGGGATGGAACACGTCTATAGTCCCAATTCTGTGATGAAAGCCATGATCAGTCGCCGCTTTAACAATTACTGGACCCAGACCGAAACTTACGAATCCCTGATGGTTTACATTGATCTGAATTTTGACGGGTTAAAGGATGCCATGGTGGATATGCTTGGTGGAAACAGGTGCAGAATTGATATAGGATCCTTCCAGAATGATATGACTTCTATGAAAAATAAGGATGATGTTTTCACACTGCTGGTTCATCTGGGCTATCTGGCCTACGATGCAGACCACAGAGAAGTGTATATCCCTAATGAGGAGATCCGGGGAGAATTTATCCGGGGTATCCGCAACGGCAGGAGGGAGGAACTGGTAAAAGCGGTGGAGCTGTCAGACCGGCTTCTGGAAGCAACGGTCCGTATGGACAGTGATACGGTTGCAGAGCTGATCAGTGAAGCTCATATGGCCTCCACATCACCCCGGCATTATAACAATGAGCAGGCGCTCCGTTCCGTAGTGATCATGGCGTATCTTAGCAGTGTGGATCATTATATGCGGTTTGAAGAGCTGGCAGCTGGCCGTGGATATGTTGATATTTTATTTATTCCCAAAAGCACCTCCGAGAAACCTGCGCTGCTTATGGAACTCAAATGGGATAAAAGCGCAAAAGGTGCTGTCACCCAGATACGGGACAAAGATTATACCCGGTTTGCCAGACAGTTCGGCTATGAAGGGGATCTGCTTCTGGTTGGTATCAATTACAGTACAAAGACCGGGAAGCACACATGTAAAATTGAAGGGTTCAGGAAAACCAGAGACATTTGACAAGAGGGAGGGAAAGGTCATGAAACGAAACAGGAAACAATTACTGGCCTGCCTGCTGGCAGCCGCTCTGGCATCAGCGGCAGTGACCGGGTGCCAGTCGCCGGGGGCATCGGCAAAAGAGACTCAGGGAAATGAAAAAGCCGGGACAGACAATACCGGAGCCCTGGCAGAAGACCAGAACGGGGCGGATGACAAATCAGCGGCAGACAAGAACAAGGCGGATGGCACATCAGCAGCAGGAGGCCAATCTGCAGAAGGGAATCAGAAAGCTATGGATTACGAGGCGTGTGTGACGGGAAAGACCCTGGAGGCCGGGGAGCCTGAGAAGGTGGACATTTCTCCGGAGGATTATGAGAGCTGGAACAAACTCCTGGATGAGAATGAGGTGTCGGAGGCATTCCGCAAAGGGCTGGACCAGTTCGCCTACAAGAGCGGAAGCGCTGTCCTGAGGGAGGCTGAGGGCAATGGGAACTATAGTCCTTTAAGTCTCTACTATGCCCTGGCCCTGGCAGGCTGCGGGGCCGAAAAAGAGACGGCAGCCCAGATCCTTGAGAATCTGGGCATAGAGGATCAGAAGGAGCTGGCAGACCAGTGCCGGAAACTGTACCAGTGGTACGTATACCAGAGCCAGAGAAATCAGGAACAGATGGCCCATTATGGGATGGAGGATTACAAGAGTACCATCCGTCTGGGCAATTCCTTGTGGATCTCTGACCAGCTGCCTGTTCGGGAAGACTACCAGAAGCTGGCGGCGGAGAAATTTTTCGCGTCTTCTTATGGAGTGGATTTTGCCGATCCGGATACCGGGAAGCAGATGGGCGCCTGGATTGCGGAAAAGACCAACGGTGTTTTAGAACCCCAGCTGACGCCGGATCCGGGAACGCTTCTGGCGATTCTGAATACACTGTATTTTTATGGGGGCTGGGCGGAGCCGTTTTCCGAAGAAAATACCCAGGAGGATGTGTTCACCCTGGAGGACGGACAGCAGGTGACAGTGCCCTATTTAAACCGGACAGAGATGATGGGGGCCTTTCATAAGGGGGACGGCTATACGCTGTCCTGGCTGGGGACCAACAATAACTGCCGGATGGTCTTCCTCCTGCCGGATGAGGGAAAGACTGTGGGAGAATTTCTGGAAAGCCCACAGAAGCTGGAAGCGGCCATGGATGTGGCAGAGGATGGCTGGACCCAGGGAAAGGTGGTCTGGAAGGTGCCCAAATTCGGCTTCGGCAGCAGCTACCGGCTGGAAGACACCTTGAAGTCCATGGGAATGGACCAGATGTTCGGAGGAAATGCGGAGTTCGGAGGTATTTCCCCGGATCCGCTGATGGTGTCCAGTGTGATCCAGGAAACCCATATCGGTCTGGATGAGAATGGGGTGGAGGGCGCCGCTTACACCATGATGGCCCTGGCCCGGGGTGGGATCCTGGACAATGGGGAAATGGCCGAGATGCTTCTGGACCGCCCGTTCCTCTTCGGAATCCGGGATGACGCCCACAGTGTCTGGCTGTTTCTGGGGGTGTGCAGAAATCCGTCCGGGGAGGAAGGGGAGTCTGTGTCTGGTCAGGGGAAGGACACCCTGAGGGATGAGAAATTCCAACTTGTGAAAAGATCAGTGACAGCAGGATGGCCTGGTATGCCTGGTGCGTCCGGTTCTGCCGGACTGGAGCCAGGACTCTGCGGACTTCCCATGGCTCCGGGAAGCAATGCTCCAGGCGCTGATCCGGCTTCGGACGGGGAGGACCTGCTTCTGACCGGGGCTCCGGAGCTCTGGCTGTCAGACGGATTATCCAGCACTATGAATTCATTTCCCGTACAGCCTGGAAGTTATTCCTGGAACTGGAAGGAAGGGGAACAGATGATGGCAGTGGTGGCCTGCGGCAGTCATCCCCTGGAGATAGATCTGGAAAAGGCAGAGGTCTTAAAAATCCCCAATTACAATGGGCAGAAGGAGGTGGCCTATAACGTTCAGGCCCCGGTCAGGCCCCGGATCCTGACTGTCCGGGAGTGGGATATCTCCCAGGCAGGAAAGGCCCAGACGGCAGAGCCGGAAGAGACAGTCTACAAGGATGAGATCCTGATCTTTTTAAAGCACAACAAGATCTACGAGATCGAAGCCGAGTGGCCCGAAGAGGATCTGGAAAAGAATGGGTTCTTTGGGGAGGGAAGCTATGTAGTGGTGACAGAATAATGCCGACAGACCATTTTAACCATTTCCAGGGAGGTCACATGGATGGAACTACATAATCAATGGGAAAGAAAGTTACTCCGGGACGCTCCATTTCCCCGGGCAGGATCCCGGAGGGCAGCTGTGGCAGGATCCCGGAGGGCCTCTGTGGCAGGATCCCGGAGAGCATCTGCGGCAGGATCCTGGCGGAAGCGGTCTGCCCTGGCGGCAGAAGCGGCGGTTCTGGCGGTGATACTGGCGGTGTGTCTGGCCGGGTGCGGCAGGAAGGAGGATGAGCCGCCGGACACGGTACAGATCATGCTGGAGAATCCGGAGAGCACGGCAGATGAAAATGCCAGCCAGGGTACCGGAAATGAGGGGCAGAAAGGCATGAATCCCGATGGGGGAGGCCTGGAAAGCGGCAAGAATCCCGATGCAGGAAGCCAGGAAGAAGCGGAAGGCAGGCCTGGGGATCCGGCCGGTGGTTTCGGGAACCAGTCTGGGGATGGAACCGGTGGTTTTGCCAGCCAGTCCGATGGGGACTCTGCTGCTGTCAGGAACAGGGTTTTGTCCCAGATCGGCCTGGAGCCGGATCGGAAGCGTGAGCTTACAGAGGTTCAGAAGCTGCTGGATGACAGCGGCATCCATTACACCGGATTCCTCAATCAGACCGGGGAGCGGCTGGATCTGGAGCTGGGAGAGGATATCCGGATGGTCTTTCTCCAGGTGTCCACCGATATAGGAGAACATAAGCATTTTGAGCTGGTGCTGTCCTGGGACGGCACCTTTGACAAAAATGTGTTCCAGGAAGGCTATCTTCACCAGTATGACGTGACCATGGATGAACCTTTCTTTTCTGGTACCGATGAACGGGTGATGGATGAATATGAGATCAGTAACCAGGGCAATGGTGATCTGACCAGTCTGCAGATTGCCCGGAATGAGCTGTATGCCCGCCACGGACGAATCTTCCAGGATCCCTTTGTCCAGGCCGTATTTGAGACGAAAAGCTGGTACCAGCCCCGGTATACGGCAGCCGAGTATGACCAGAAAGCGGAAACATTTTCAGAGATTGAACAGCAGAATCTGAAGACCATTTTGGGCATGGAAGAAATGTTCCAGAATATTCCGGCAGGAGAGAATTACAGCCCGGGACGGCCTTTGCTGTCCGGCTCCTGGCTGGATCTGGACGGAGACGGTCAGGAGGAGAGGATCCGCTATGAAGTTCAGACAGAGTCAGGCAGCGGCTGCGGAAGCTACCGTCTGGAGGTAGACGGGCAGGAGGAGTCAGGAGCATATATCAACCTGCATCCCTGTGTGGACGTGGCAGAGACCGGGAAGGGCGGAAGGCTTCTTGTGGTCAGAGGCGACGGCCCCAGTGAGGATCCGTGGAATGAGTGTTTTCTGTATGGGGATCATAAGCTGGTACGGATCGGCGGTATGGAAGGGGCGTTCCAGGGGATTGATGATGCGGGGGCACTGCATGTGAGGGCCCAGAATGATTTCTTCCAGACCTGCGTTCTGCCGCTTTCCTATAAGCTGGATCCGGAGAAGAAGGAGCTGGTGCTCCAGGATCAGGATTTCTACGAATATGGCAATGAAGCTGTGGTGAGGGAGGAAATCCTTCTCTATACAGATAAGCAGTTTACACAGCAGCTGGCCAGGGTGCCTGCTGGGGAGCGGGTAGTGATTGAAGGCAGCGACTTGAAGACCGGGGTCCGGATCCGCAGAATCTCCACCGGAGAGACAGGATGGCTGAAATGCCGGGAGCATTACATCTGCACCATGCCGGACGGGCAGGAGATGGAGTCCGTGGATGTGTTTGATGGACTGCCGTTTTTTGGATAAAAGGGCTTGCGGGAGCTGCCGGTAATTTAGGGGGGATCTGAACCGTTTGACGGTTACGGCAGTCTGGGAGAAAGAGAGGGGATATGGCAGAACAGGAATATTTCAGGAAGGCATTGTCGGATTTTACCTTTGATGTGGCCAGCGGCGGCGCGATCCGCCATCTGGCAGACCGGGGATATACCGTGTCACAGATCAAGGATATGCTGGATTTTCCCACGCCCCTGGAGCGGGTGGGGCAGGCTGTCTGGCAGCACATGGTGGACACCGGACGGCTGATGTTCGCAGAGCCGGAAGCAGGAAACCAGCGGGAGCAGTACACCTATGTGCTGGAGTATGATGCCTATGGAAAGAGCAGCTACCGGCGGGTCACTGTCCAGGAGCGGGACGCAAAGCCGGTGCGCTGGAAGGAGAGGCAGTTTTCCGGGGGAGAGGACAGGGAGCTGTCTCAAAACAGAGATAAGGCGGTTTCTGCAGGAGCTGGCAGGGAGCTGTCTGGGAATGGTGGAAAGCCGCTTTCTGTCTTTCTGGCAGAGAAATGCGCGGAGAATGGGGAGGAGTATTCCTATGTCTCCTGCGATTTCGGTCTCCGCAGCAGGCGGGAGCCTGAGAAGTACCAGCAGGTCATGAAGCTTCTTGAGGAATCACAGCGGGACTATATTCTGGGACTTCCCTGGGAGCGGAGGCTGGTCTACCACCGTCTGGATGACCGTATGCGGGGGATCATTGCCAGACTTTATGAAGCCGGAGAGTATCACGGAACCTGCTACTTTGTCAAAACAGAGGAGAAGATTCAGTTATAACAAAGAAAATCAGGAAAAAAG
Source organism: uncultured Lachnospiraceae bacterium (assembly GCA_910577655.1). Taxonomy (GTDB): domain Bacteria; phylum Bacillota; class Clostridia; order Lachnospirales; family Lachnospiraceae; genus Brotaphodocola. The sequence goes on from CAJTOW010000019.1 coordinate 21,572, forward strand.
GCCGGAGGGACATAGCGCCGGAGAAAATGTAACAGTTCAGACACCCCCTGAACTGTTACGGGAAAATAACAAAGAAGCCTATCCTTCCAGAGAGAAGCTGGATGTTTTGTATAAGGTGAAGTATGTGGGGGCTGCCGGAAAATAGATGCCGGTATAGGATTTGTCAGGTGATCAGAAGAATATCACTGCGATAATTGTATACCAGTACCATTTTCCGACAGCCCCCTTTTGCGTGGCTCATTTTGTGAATGTGCTGTCTGGAGTCTTTTCCAATAGTGTGGTTTTAATTGTCATTCTTTGCACGAAGTCGTTCAATATACGCTTTGAGTTCCTCCATAGACTCAATTTTGGACAAGGCATCAATGATCACTTGCCTCTCTAGTCTTTCAGCCAGTTCTTTTATTATTTCGCCTTGTGACGGCATAGATCCTACCTCCTTTTGAACAAGTCTGCGATGTACTTATACTATAACATAATTAAAGACTGATTACTATAAGACAAAGATTATTTTTATAAATTCCGCATCCGAAACCCGCAATCCGGAGAAAACTTTTCCAGAGCGTACCCTTCGGAACAACCACCCCATGAACAGTATCGCGTTCTGCCACCACCTCTGAACAGCCTCTCCGGTTATCCATTGAAATTCTTGCTCCCAGATAGTATACTAAGACAAAGGAGCTGCACCAGCTCCAAATTCAAATCGAAAGAACCAGGGGGAATACTCCAATGTTGAAGGTACTGATCGCGGATGATGAGCACAAGATCTGCCAGCTGATCGAGAAGCTGGTGGACTGGGAGACTCTGGATATGAAGGTGGTGGCTGTAGCGGAGAATGGCATCGAAGCCCTGGAAATGATCCGGAAATACAGCCCGGATATTGCAATCACGGATATCCGGATGCCGGGGTATGACGGCCTGGAGCTGATCCAGCTGGCCAAGGAGCACAATTCCAGGATGGAATTCATTATCATCAGTGGCTACCGGCATTTTGAGTATGCCCAGACGGCGATCCGCTACGGAGTCAGCGACTATATCCTCAAGCCCATCAAGAAGGAGGAGCTGCAGGAGACCCTGAAACGCCTTGGAGAAAAGCTGCGGGCCAGAAGGGCACAGCTTACCTACGAGGAGCGGGTTCAGATGACATTAAAAAGTGACAGCGAGGTTCTGCGGCGCGCCTTTCTCTCAGATATCCTGTCCCGCAGGAATAAGGCGCGGCTTTTAGAGCCTTTGGAGAAGCTGAACCGGGAATTTCATTATGGGTTCCGGCCTGGGGACTTTTGTATCGCCATCCTGAAGATAGACGGGCATGTATCCAGTGACGGCCGTGAGTGGCAGTTCATGGAGGAAAAGGTCAGGAGCGCGGCGGCGCGTCTCCTGGAGGACTGTGTCTGGGAGCAGGAGCTGGCGGTAGCCGGGAGCGGCTTTTATTTCCTGCTGAATTTTCAGCAGGGCCAGAAAACCAGGGTGCGGAAACAGTTGAAAGGGCTTATGGATGAGATCCGCGTCCAGGGCGGTATCCTTCAGGATATCATGGTGACCATGTCCGTGGGCAGCGTTTTTTGCAGTCCGGCAGGACTGGACGCCTCCCTGAAAAATGCCAGGATGCTGATGGAGGAGCGGCTGGTGGCCGGGACGGGGAAGCTGCTGGAGGGTGAATTTTCCAGAGGGGCATCCTTTGCGGACAGTGAACTCTTCGCGGATTTCAATACCAGGATGCTTCAGGCCCTGGAGACCCTGGATGAATTCCAGGTGCGGGAGGTCATGACACAGCTTAAAGGCCAGATGCTGTCCATGACTGGGATTACCGGTCATGACATGCTCCAGATGACCAGGGAGGTCTGTAATCTGTATCTGTTCTTTATGAAGAACAACAGGATCCCCGTGGAGGAAGATTTTCTGGAACATTATAATGCAGGCACGGACAGCTGCGCCAGCGGCGGGGAGCTGTTTGACTATATGATCCGGCAGATTACCGGTTCCTACGCCAGGGCGGCACAGCTGAAACGCCAGGATGAGAACCGGCCCATCCGGGTCGCCAAAAGGTATGTGGAGGAGCACTATGGGGAGCTGCTGACCCTGGAGCAGGTAAGCATGGAGGCAGAGTTGTCGCCGGCTTATCTAAGTACCTTGTTTAAGAAAAATACGGGCATGACCTTTCTGGAATACCTGTCCAAAGTCCGGATGGAGGAGGCAAAGAAGCTTCTGAAAGGAACCAACCGCACGGTAGCGGATATCTGCGCCCAGGTGGGCTACAGCGATGTACGCTATTTTACCAAATCATTTACCAAATACTCAGGCCTTAAGCCCAACGAGTATAGAAAGCTGTATTCATGAGAGAGAAAAAGAAATATCTGTCTGGAAGGATCCGGCTCTGCGCTTTGGTGGGGCTGGCGCTGTTTCTGGCTGCCCTGGGCTATCTCTGGTATACAGTGCTGGATCGTGGCCGGGGGCTGCTGGCTGGCAGTATGCTCACTCTGGCCCTGGCCGGTTATCTGTATCTGGTCTTCCGTCTGGTGATGCAGCCTTACCAGGAGACCCGGAAGATATATGAACAGTTTGCCAGAGGCTACGTGCTTAATGACCTGTTTGAGGCCCGCTATCCCCTGACCCCGGAAAGTGACCAGGCAGTGCGCAGGCTCAATGATATGATCGACCGCAACAATCTGATCAGCGTTTCCAAGAAGCAGGCCGAATACCTGGCTCTCCAGAACCAGATTAACCCCCATTTCCTCTACAATACCCTGGAAGGCATCCGCAGCGAGGCCCTGATCGCCGGACTGGACAGTATTGCAGAGATGACTGAGGCTCTGGCCACCTTCTTCCGCTATACCATCTCCAGGGTAGAGCACCTGGTAACTCTGGAGGATGAGCTGGCCAACATTGAAAATTACTACTACATCCAGCAGTTCCGGTTTGGGGACAAGCTGGCTTTAAGCATTGAGTACGACCACGACGATGAGGATGAGGACTTTAACGAGCTGGACGTCCTCCAGTACTGTCTTCCCAAGCTGACCCTGCAGCCCATTGTGGAGAATTCCATCTACCACGGTATTGAACGCAAGATCGGCAAAGGCCATCTGGTGATCCGCATCGGGATCAGCGATGACCGGATGCGGATCCGCGTCTCCGACGATGGCCTGGGCATGTCCCCGGACCAGCTCCGGTCTTTGAATGAACGGCTCCGGCGTCTGAATATGGAGGACGTGGAAGAAACCGGCAGCAAAAACTGGATACCGGAAACCGGCCATATGTCAGACAGTCCGGCGCCAGTAACCGGCCATACTCCGGACAGTCCGGCCCAGACAACCGGAGAATCCCAACAGCCGCGTTCTACATCTTCCTCTCAAAAGGGCGGGATCGCCATTGTCAATGTCAACAACCGGATCAAGCTCCTTTTCGGAGAGGAATACGGCATCAGCGTCTACAGCCACCAGGGCGCGGGAACCGACGTACTGATCACCCTGCCGTTAAAACGGGTGTGAAGCGTTAATAATCCTTCCTCCAGAATAACCACAGACAGGAGATCAGCCCACCATGAAACACGAACTGCTTCGTATGGATCACATCACCCTGAGCCAGGGCGGGGAAATCTTCCTGGACAATTTAAGCTTTCAGATGTTCGCCGGTGAGATCATGGGTCTGGTAGCCCAGAACAATAAAGGCTGCGACCAGCTGGTCAGTCTGATCTGCAACAACCAGCCCATTGACTTTGGAACCGTCTGGTACGACGGGCAGATCGTCAACAGCTACTTCTGCAGCGGACGCAATGCCAACCGGGTGTATGTGATCGAGCAGAAAAGCCACCTGGTGGAGGGCTTAAGTATCGCGGACAATCTGTTTGTGCTGAGAAAGGGATTCCGGAAATACTATATCAATGAATCGGTTCTTTCCAGGCAGGCAGCATCCTTTCTCCAGGAAAACGGCATCCGGATCGACATGGCAAAGCGGGTCGCCAGTCTGACTCCTCTGGAGCGGAGTCTGGTGGAGCTGGGCAAGGCCCTTCTCTCCGGGTGCCGCCTGGTCATTGTGGACAATCCCGGCAACTTCCTGAGCCAGCATGATCTGACGGAGTTTCAGCAGATGCTGAAACGGATCCGCGACGAAGGCATTTCCATCCTGTATATCGGCAACCACCATCAGGAGGTGTTCCGGATTGCGGACCGTACATCCCTGTTTTCCGGGGGACGGATTGTGAAAATCTTTGAGAAGGGCGAGATGACGGATCAGAACATTGAACCTTATATCACGGACTGGAATATCCGGGAGCCGGAGCTGGAACCAGACCCGGAGAGCGAGGACGGAATCCTGCACTTTCACAGAGTCTGCGCAGGCAGCCTCAGGAAGCTGCGGTTCGTGCTTCATAAGGGAGAATGCCTGACCCTTCTGGATATGGACAAACGGATCGCCGAGGATATTCTCCGGCTTCTGACCGGGCAGACAGAGTGCCGGGAGGGCTGGATTACCCTGGAGCATGAGCCCTACACGGCCCAGCGTGCATCCGGCTATCTGGATGAAGGGATCGCCATCATCCCCCAGGACTGTGCGGAGAGTCTTCTGTTCCGCAATAAGACCTACATGGAGAATCTGACCTTCCTCCTGGACAGGAAGCTGGGCAAAAGCCTGATTCCGGGGAAAATCTACCGCAGCATCCGGAGAGAGTTTGGCCCTCTGGCAGGTCCGGCCATAAATGCTGCCAACATCACCAGTCTGCCCCTGCAGGAGCAGATTGCGCTGGTGTACTACCGGATGCTGCTGTTCTCCCCCCGTGTCCTGGTCTGCATCCAGCCTCTGGCTAAGGGGGATATGTATACCCGGATGAAGATCCTGAAGCTGCTTCGGGGCTTCCTGGACAGAGGAACCGCTGTGCTGATCATTACGGCGAATATCTCCGACACCCTGGATATTTCCGACCGGCTGCTGGTGGTGGAGGACGGAACCTGCACGGCGGTATATGAGAAGCAGGAGTTTGACAGGATCGCGGCTACTGTTCACACCCCAGCCGGAACAAGCGGTACCGCCAGGAATAAGGGCTTGTTGTACTGAACGCATGTAATGATTGAATTTGAGATAAAAAAATGATATGATAAAGACACAAACTTTAGACCAGCAGGACGAGGCAGATAAAGAACGGATTACGGACAGAAATGTTTTGTATTTTATTATAATGCAGGAAGAGGAACTGTATGACTATATGACCAGAAGGAGGGGACAGATGAACGGTGCTGAGATTATGAAAAATGCCATGGATGAATTTAAGGATATCCAGGAATATATGGAAATCGCAAGGGAAGAAAACGCAGTAAAAACTTATGCAAAATTAAAAAAGAAGTATCTTTATTTAAAGGCCCTGTTAAACAGTCTGGGTGTCAATCTGGCTGATATTGATGATATAAAAGAGTAAGGAACTATCCATAAATAACTTGTGATATATGAAATACGATCAGAAACAATAAAATTGTTTCCCACAGTCAGATAAATGGTGCAAAAGCGAAAGAATGCCCCCCAAAACCGAAAGAATGACCCCTTTCCGGGGTCTTTTTTTGTTGGTAAACTATTTACAAGTTTAGAAATTCTGGTTCTGGCTTGTCCGTGTCAGTGAGACGCCGGAAAGCGGTTTTTTACATCCTCAGGGAGAACGGAATGAACGAATACATTGGAATTGACATTGGCGGTACAAAGTGCGCAGTGGTTCGGGGAAGTGACAAAGGGAAGATCCTTGGGAAGCGGAAATTCTCCACCAGGGACCGGGACAGTACCCTGGAGGAATTATTTGACAGTGTGAAAGGGCTCTGGACAGAGGAGACAAGGGCCATAGGCGTCAGCTGCGGTGGGCCTTTGGACAGCCGCCGGGGCGTGATCCTGGGGCCGCCGAACCTGCCGGGATGGGAGGAAGTCCATATTGTCCGTATGCTGCAGGAGCGGTTTGGGGTGCCGGCGTATCTGGCCAATGACGCAGATGCCTGCGCGGTAGCCGAGTGGAGGTTCGGGGCGGGAAAGGGCTGTAGGAACATGATCTTTCTGACCTTTGGAACCGGGCTGGGCGCCGGACTGATCCTTAACGGGAAGCTGTATCCGGGCGCCTGCGGCATGGCCGGGGAGGTGGGGCATATCCGGCTCTATCCCGGAGGTCATACAGGCTACGGCAAGGCAGGCTCCTTTGAGGGCTATGTCAGCGGCGGCGGGATCGCCCAGTACGGTCTCGGGGACGCGGCCAGTCTGGCAGACCGGGCCTTTCAGGGGGATCCCCAGGCACGAAGGCTCTGGGAGCAGACTGGCCAGGATCTGGGAAGGCTGCTGGCATTGCTGACTGACCTTCTGAATCCGGAAATGATTGTAATCGGGAGCATTTACGCGCGTGCGGGTATCTATATGGAAGCTGCTATGAACCGGATTCTGCAAGAGGAGGCACTGGAAGCCAGCCGGAAAGCATGCAGGATTGTGCCGGCAGCTCTGGGGGAGTCTCTGGGAGATATGGCAGCCCTGGGGATTGCCATGGCAGGGCGTGAAACGGACGGAACGTGAGCCGGTGCCCGGGATCCACAAAACAGTTGATATCTATGAGCTGCTATAACCGGTGAGGCCATATCTCCGGTCTGGGCCGGACAGCAGATGTATCGGAAAGAAAGCGGGGGAAAAGCAAATGGGAGAAGTAATTGTATCTATGAAGAACATCGTCAAAACCTTCCCAGGTGTCAAGGCCCTTGACAACGTGAATTTCCAGCTTTGCTCCGGGGAAGTCATGGCGCTTCTCGGGGAGAACGGGGCCGGAAAATCTACGCTGATGAAGATTTTAAGCGGCGTATACACCAGGGATGGCGGCACGATGACCATCTTTGGCAAGGAGTATGACGCATTGACGCCGAAGAAGGCCCAGGAGGTGGGGGTGGCCATTATCCACCAGGAGCTGAATATGTGCCGGCATCTGTCGGTGGCGGAGAATATGTTCCTGGGGCGGGAGAAGGTTCGGGGAATCACCCTGAGAAACAGCGAGATGGAAGCGGAGGCATCCAGGATCCTGGGAGATCTCAAGATCGATATTGATCCCCGCCAGACAGTAGGTGATCTGCCGGTGTCCAAGCAGCAGATGGTGGAGATCGCCAAGGCCCTTTCCGTCCATGCCAAGGTTCTGATCATGGATGAGCCTACTTCCTCCCTGACAGCCAAGGAGATTGACGAGCTGTTCCGTATCATCCGGAAGCTGAAGGCAGACGGCTGCGGAATCGTATACATATCCCACAGACTGGAGGAGCTGGCAGCGATTGTGGACCGGGTCACCATCATGCGGGACGGACAATATATCACAGACGGTAATTTCGCGGACATGACCATGGACCAGATCATCGCCAACATGGTAGGCCGTGAGATCAAGGAACAGTTCCCGCGGGTATCCTGCCCCAAGGGGAAGAAAATATTTGAGGTAAAAAATCTCAATGCAGGGAAGCTGGTGCGGGATATCAATTTCTCTCTTTATGAGGGGGAGATTGTGGGCTTTGCAGGTCTCATGGGCGCGGGGCGGACTGAGACCACCCGGGCTATTTTCGGGGCGGATCCCAAGACCAGCGGCCAGATCCTTCTGGACGGGGAGGAAGTGAAAATCAACTGTCCTATGGATGCCATTAAGGCCGGGATCGTGCTGGCGCCGGAGGACAGGAAAAAAGACGGACTCTGTACCAAGCTGAGTATCCGCCAGAATCTGGCCCTGCCCAATCTGGATCTGATCTGCAACGGGCTTGGTGTCATCAACAGCGGGAAGGAAGATACCTTGTGTGAGGAAGCGGTGAAGAACCTGCTGATCAAGACCCCAAGTGTGGAGATCAACGCGGCCAATCTTTCCGGCGGCAACCAGCAGAAGGTGGTTGTAGGCAAATGGCTGGCCCGGAATTCCAGGGTGGTGATCTTTGACGAGCCCACCAGAGGCATCGACGTAGGCGCCAAGGTAGAGATCTATAATCTGATGAATAAGCTGAAGAAGGAAGGCATTGCAGTCATGTTCGTGTCCTCTGAAATGCCGGAGGTCTTGGGAATCGCGGACCGGGTCATCGTCATGTGTGACGGAAGGATCACAGGGGAGGTCATGGCCCAGGAGACCACACAGAATGAGGTCTTAAAGTATGCCACGGAATTTGAGAAAAAGCAGGCAGGCTTCGAAATTTAGGAGGACAGGATTATGAACGAGAAGAAACAGAGTACCATGAAGCGGCTGCTGGGCACCCGGGGAATGGGAGCCGTGCTGACAGCATTCGCGGGACTGATTATTATCTATATAGCCTTCGGTCTCATTGACCGGAACGTATTTTCCGGACAGAACGTGATGAACCTTCTGCGCTCCATGTCCAAGTATCTGCTGATCGGCGTGGGGCAGAGCTACCTGCTGATCACCGGCAATATTGACCTTTCCATCGGTTCCATGGTGGGTATGAGCGCCATGATCTCAGCCACCCTGATGACCATGGGCATCCATCCTGTGGCGGCCATGATGGTAGCTATGGCGTGCTGCCTGATCTGCGGCGTGGTCAACGGTATCCTGGTGGGAAAGTTCAAGCTTCCGCCCTTTATCGCAACCCTGGGCACCATGTTTGTGACCCGCGGCGCTGCCTACATGGTCAACAACAACCGCAATACGGACGCCATCGCCACGGGAATCGGCAAGGAAGCAGGGGACAGCTTCCAGAATTTCTTCTACTATGGCAAGACCCTTGGGATCTTTAATACCTTCTGGATCGCACTGATCTTGTTCCTGGTATTTTTCTTCCTGCTGTCCAAGACAAGGACCGGGCGGCATATCTACGCCATCGGCTCCAATGTGGACGCCGCCAAGCTGTCCGGTGTCAATGTGGTCTATACCACCATCAAGGCGTATCTGGTCAGCGCGGTCTGCTCCTGCGTGGTAGGCTTCATCCTCTGCGCCCAGGCAGGTATGGGCAACATGGAAGCTGGAAATATGTATGAGATGTACGGCGTGGCCGCAGGTGTCATCGGCGGCATCTCTCCCCTGGGCGGCACAGGTCTTCTCCTGGGAACCTTTGCAGGCGCGGCTGTGTGGCAGACCCTGGAGAACGGACTGAACATGATCGGCGCCCAGGTAGGCATCCAGAGACTGGTAATCGGCATCATCGTGGTGTTCTCGGTGCTTCTGGATGTAGTGGTACGGTCAGGAAGCTTTGGAAAGAAGGCAGCCCAGTAGCCGCTGCACGGATATGCTTCGCGGGGCTGTCAGAAATTGTGAAATATGGATATTTAGCTGCCGTGATTGTGTTCTGAGATCCGGACTATGTCTGGAAGGCGGCTATATATAGAAGCACCTGGTACATCATTGAAGAGTGTACAAAAAAGAAGGAGGATCATTTTATGAAGAGAAGATTATTGGCATTGATGAGCTGCGTTGTTATGGCAGCGGTATCTGTTGCAGGATGTTCCGGCAGCAAGCCGGCAGAGAGTCCGGCAGCTGCTCCGGCAGAGACCACGGCTGCTGCGGCAGAGACCACCACGGCAGCGGAGGCAGCTCCGGCGTCCGGTGACACCAAGATCGCCCTGATCACCATGGATTCCATTGACCAGCACTGGGTTACCTTAAATGAGGGCGCCCAGAAGGCAGCAGGGGAGCTGGGGGTAACAGTGACATTTATGTCCCCCAACACCAAGGACGACGCACAGCAGATTGAGTGTGTGAACAATGCGGTGGCAGGCGGCTACAAGGCCATCATCGTGGCAGCCAACGGCCCTGACGCCATTTCCTCCGCACTGAAGGAAGCTGCTTCCTCAGGCGTGAAGATCGTATATGTAGACTCTCCGGCCAATGTGGACGCAGAGGCAACTTTCTCCACCGACAACGAAGCCGCAGGCAAGACAGCCGGTGAAGAGATGATCAAAGCTTTAGAGGCAGCAGGAGTGACCTCCGGCAAGATCGGTATTGTCAATGTAAACGCGGCGACAGATTCCACCGTAAAGCGTGAGGCAGGCTTTAGGGCAGCATTCGAGGGCAAGGGCTATGAGCTGATGGAGACCCAGTACGGCGAGGGCGACGCAGCCAAATCCCAGACCATCGCAGAGAACTATATCACCCAGGGTGTGGTAGGCATCTTTGGATGTAACGAAGGCTCCACCACCGGAACCGGCAACGCTATCAAGGCTTCCGGCAATTCCGCCATCATCGGCGTAGGCTTTGACAAGTCTGATGCAATCATGAACCTGATCAATGACGGATACCTGCTGTGCACCATGGCCCAGAACCCGGATGTCATGGGTGAGGAAGGCGTCAGGGCAGCAGTAGCAGCCCTGAATGGCGAGTCCCTGGGCGGTAAGGTAACCGATACCGGCGTATCCGTGATCTCGGCAGGCGGCAGCGCGGCAGCTTCCGCCCCGGCAGGAGAAGCAGTGAAGGCAACCAAGGAGTGGAAGATCGCCCTGATTACCATGGACTCCATCGACCAGCACTGGGTAACCTTAAATGAGGGAGCACAGAAGATGGCGGCGGAGCTGGGAGTGACAGTGACATTTATGTCCCCCAACACCAAGGACGACGCACAGCAGATCGAGTGTGTGAACAATGCAGTAGCAGGCAACTATGAAGCCATCATCGTGGCGGCCAACGGCCCCGACGCTATCTCCTCCGCTTTGAAGGAAGCAGCTTCCTCAGGTGTGAAGATCGTGTACGTAGACTCTCCGGCCAATGTGGACGCAGAGGCAACCTTCTCCACCGACAACGAAGCCGCAGGCAAGACCGCCGGTGAAGAGATGATCAAAGCCCTGGAGGCAGCAGGAGTGACCTCCGGCAAGATCGGTATTGTCAATGTAAACGCAGCTACAGATTCCACTGTGAAACGTGAGGCAGGCTTCCGCTCCGCATTCGAGGGCAAGGGCTATGAGCTGATGGAGACCCAGTATGGGGAAGGGGACGCGGCCAAGTCCCAGACCATCGCAGAGAACTATATCACCCAGGGTGTGGTAGGCATCTTCGGATGTAACGAAGGCTCCACCACCGGAACCGGCAATGCCATCAAGGCTTCTGGAAATGATGGTATCATCGGCGTAGGCTTTGACAAGTCCGATGCAATCATGAACCTGATCAGTGACGGCTATCTGCTGTGCACCATGGCCCAGAACCCGGATGTTATGGGCGAAGAAGGCGTCAAGGCAGCCGTAGCAGCCCTGGAAGGCCAGTCCCTGGGCGGCAAGGTACAGGATACAGGTGTGTCGGTGCTGAAGAAGTAAGTGACTATCAAAATAATCAGATTTTTCGTAACAGCTCAGGAACTTCCTGGGCTGTTACGATTTTCAGACAGTTCAGATTCCACCTGAACAGCAGCCGGAAATTCAATTTGCATACACAAGAGATTCATATTATAATGTTTTTAAACTATGAAGGCAAAGCAAAAGAAAGGCGGCTTATGAAGCCATGAGACAGTACTATCGGGACATGCCGGTAAAGTTTAAGCTGGTTGCCATTTTCCTGGCCGTGATTCTGGCTAACCTTCTGGCCAGCCTTTTCTATCAGAGAGAGGTGCGCAGGCTGGTGGCATTTTACAATGAGACCCAGGAGGACCATTACCGGGTCAACAAGATATCGCTTTCCCTGAAGGAGGCCAAGAACAGTCTGGATGAATATTATACCAACGGGACAGAGACGGCGGTGCCGGAGTATGAGCGCAAGAAGCAGGAGGTTCAGACTCTGGTGGGGCAGCTTACCAACCGCCGGGACAATCCGGCGGAGTGGTACATGATCCACGCCATCACCAATTCCTCCCAGGTTTTTTTTGAGAAATGTGACAGCACGATAAAGCGGATTCAACACCGGGAGGACCGGATCTACATCGAGTATTACAAGGCGGAGAATATTCTGGGCTATCTGGGCGGATATATCAACCAGTATCTGAATGTAATCCTGGAGGAGGACAGCAAGGAATACTCGGTGCTGGAAAAGCATGCCGCCGATATGGAGACTATGACGCGGATTTTTCTGGTATGCAGCGTGGCTGTAAGTCTTTTTGCGTCCCTGAATCTGTCGGAGGCCGTGACCAGGCCTCTGCGGGAGCTGGCGGAATATTCACGGAAGATCTCGGGGGGAGATTTCGATATTGGGGATGTGCCGGTTGGCAGCCGGGACGAAGTGGGGGAGCTGACGGCGGCATTTAACGGGATGAAGGAGAATATCCGGCATCTGATTGAGAACCTGAACCAGAAATCCCAGGTGGAGGCCAGACTGCACCAGGAGGAACTGAAAAATATCCGCATGGACGAGCTTCTGCGGGAGTCCCAGCTTCTGGCGCTCCAGTCCCAGATCAATCCCCATTTCCTTTTTAACACCCTGAATTCCATCTCCCGGTCCGCCCAGTACGGGACACCCCAGGTGACCACAGCCCTGATCCGGAACCTGGCAGATCTGTTCCGCTACAATCTGGATCATTTTAACCGGTTGTCCACGGTGGGGGATGAGGCGGATATTGTGGAGAAATATATTTATATCCAGACACACAGGTTTGGAGACCGGATCCGCTACCAGGCCAGGGTGCAGGAGGCGTGCCGCAAGGTACTGATTCCCAGCATGACTCTCCAGCCCCTGGTAGAGAATGCCATTATACACGGCATCGAGAACCTGGAATTCGGAGGAGAGATTATCGTGGATATCCGTGCCAGAAAGGATGCGGTGCGGATCAGGATCTGTGACAATGGCGTAGGCATCGCCAGGGAACGTCTGGGGGAGATCCGGGAGGGCAGGAGCGGGAAACGGACCGGGCACACCACCGGAATCGGAGTGTCCAACATCACTACCCGTATCAGTCTGTATCCGGGAGGGAGCCTGCGGCTGTATTCCAGCCCGCGGTATGGGACGATTGTGGAAATCCTGTTTCCGGTAGAGGCTGCGGGACTGGCAGAGGCAGAGTGAGCGGATACCGGGCCGGATTAGTGTTCCGGGGGACGGAGTGAGCGGACGAGTACCCTTGGGACGGTGCAGGTGCTGGCAGGAAGAGTTTTACTGAGACTGGAGGCAAAGGATGAGTTACAAGATACTGGCTGCTGACGATGAGCAGATGGAACGTGTGGCCCTGGAGTCTGTGATCTCCGGGTATTTCGGTGACCAGGTGGAGATCCGTCTGGCAGCCAATGGGAAAGAGGCTGTGAATACGGCCAGGGAATTCCGTCCCGACATTTCCCTTCTGGATATCAAGATGCCTATTATGAACGGGATTGAGGCGGGAAAGGAGCTTTTGGATTTTCTGCCGGATTGCCAGATCATTATGCTGACCGGTTTCACTTATTTTTCCTATGCGAAGGAGAGCGTGAATATCGGCGCGGCGGATTTTCTGGTAAAGCCCGCGGCAGATGAGGAGATCATTGAAGCCGTGAAGAAAGCCATGGTTCAGGTGGACAAGAGGCTCTTAAGGCGCAGGGCAGAGGAAGCCAACCAGAAAAAGGCCATGCAGGCGGAGCAGTATATGGAGAGCGAGCTGGTGTCGGCCATTGCATTTTCCAACGCAGATGAGGCGCTGACCGGTGAGCTTCTGGAAGGGCTGGGCCTGAACTTCCGGTATGGGGCCGGTGTGATTGTGGATGCGCGGCCCTGGGGATCAGGGGAAGGCGGACGGGCCCTTAAGGTCTGCCAGACCTGGGCGCGTAGTCTGGAAGGGGAAGAGCGGATCTGTATCTGCGGGCATTACAGCCAGGTCTATCTGCTGGTTCTCTCAGAGAGGATCCGGGAAAGAGAGTGGTATAAGAACCTTCTGGGACAGCTGAACCAGGCTCTGGAGCAGGCCGGATTCCGTGCAAAGATCGCCGCGGGAATCCAGGTTCCCCAGCTGAAAAATATCTACCTGTCCTTCCGGGAAGCAAAGCGGAATCTGGGCAGCGATAAGCGGATCAACGTCCACCGGCGGGAGACAGACGGGGCCGGCGGCAGCGGAACCCAGAGCAGACAGGAACAGCGGATGACGGCCTGCCTGAAAGCGGGAGAATATGATGAGGCCATGCTGTATCTGGAGCAGCTGATGGAGCTGTTCTTTGATGAGACGGAGGAACCGGTGCTGAAGCTGTACGAGCTTCTGGTGGCAGTGAACAGGAGCCTGCAGCTGGAGGCGGAGGTTCCGCCAGTCTATACGGTACTGCGCCGGATGCTCTGTGAGCCGGAGCGGGAGCAGGTCATGGGACTTGTTTCCAGCTACATGGAGACCATGATTGACCGGCTGATCGCCCGGGAGGGAAATCTGGATTCTGCCTGGGCCGCCCGGGCAGAGGAATATATCCAGGCCAACTACATGAACAATATTACCCTGGAGGATATGGCTTCCCAGATCGGGTTCTCCATCTACTATTTCAGTAAGCTTTTCAAGCAGAAATTCCAGCTGAATTTTGTGGATTACCTTACCAAGGTGCGGATTGGGAAGGCAAGGGAGATGCTGGAGCAGGGAGAGACCAGCATCAAGGAGGTCAGCAGCCGGGTGGGCTACAGCGAGCCCAACTACTTTGCCAGGGTTTTCAAGAAAGAGACTGGTATGCCTCCCTCTGTCTATCAAAAAAATGCTAAGGTGACAAAAAAGTGCTAAGATTCTGTTAAATCCTTTTTATATATAATTTACAACAAAAATATATTTATAGACGGCAAATGTGTGCGTTCTGTTTTTTGCATTTGTCGTCTATACTTGTGTTATCAGAAAACAGCACAATTGATGTACAAAATTACAAGGAGGATGTAGTATATGAAAAAATCAATGGCAGTGATCCTGGCCGCAGTTCTGGCGGCATCAACCCTGGCAGGCTGCGGCGGTTCCCAGTCATCCGCACCGGCCACCACCGCGGCGCCGGCAGCTGCGGACGCCACCCAGGCAGCACCTGATACCCAGGCAGCCGCCCAGGAGACCACAAAGGCAGCATCCAAAGACACCATCGTGCTCCGGCTTGCGGAGACCCAGACCGAGACCTATCCGGCTACCATGGGGGCCATCGAGTTTGCCCGCCTGGTGGAGGAGCGGACAGACGGACGTATCAAGATTGAGGTATTCACCGGCGGCCAGCTGGGCGGCGATGAGCAGGCGATCTTAGAGCAGGTGCAGTTTGGCGCCATTGACTTCACCCGTGTGAACTTTGCGCCCATGACCGAATTTGCGCCGATCCTGAATCTTCTCCAGATGCCCTATCTGTTCACTGATGCAGACCATATGCATAAGGTAATCGACAGTGAGATCGGCAAAGAGCTTCTGGACAGTGTGGAGGCAGGCAATTTCATTGGTCTGGCACTGTATGATGCGGGAACCCGCAATTTCTACAATTCCGTGCGTCCCATCAAGACAGTGGAGGATATGAAGGGACTGAAGATCCGTACCACCCAGAGCCAGCTGATCGTGGACATGGTGGAAGCCCTGGGAGCGTCCGCTACTCCCATGGCCTTTGGTGAAGTATACAGCTCCCTGCAGACCGGCGTTATCGACGGCGCGGAGAACAACTGGGTAAGCTATGACCAGAACAGCCATTATGAAGTGGCAAAATATATCTCCCTGGACGGACATACCGCTCCGCCGGAAATCCTGGTATGCAGCAAGATGGTATTTGACAAGCTGTCTCCGGAAGACCAGCAGATTCTGCGGGAGTGCGCCAAGGAATCCGAGCTGTGGGAGCGCGGCAAATACGGCGAGATCGAGCAGGAAGCCATTGATAAGGTAGTGGCTGCCGGTTCCGAGGTTAATGAGCTGGAAGACCGGGAAGGTTTTGTCAAGGCTGTGGAGCCGCTGTATGAGAAATACGCAGGCGATTACATGGATACCATGCAGGCAATTATTGATATGCAGTAAACAAGAATAAGGGAATGCCGGCCCGGGAGAATGTCTGTATTTTGCGGACAGAGTGCCTGGGCCGGAACCAGGGTTGACATAAGTCCCGGCAGCCTGCCGTTATAGAATGGGGGATGACAAGTGAACGTAGTTGACAGGTTTTTCAACCGGTTGATGGATTTTTGTATGCTTCTGGCCAAGCTGATGCTGCTGGCCATGACCATTATCATCTGTGTTCATGTATTTTACCGGTATGCCTTAAACCGGGCAATCCGGTGGTCCGAGGAGATCACCATGATGATGATGGTGTACATGGGATTTTTCAGTATTGCTTATGGCGTGAAGCATAGACTGCACCTGAGCGTGAATCTGTTCTACGACAGTCTTCCCGCCAGGATCCAGAAAATAGTTTTGAAATTTACAGATCTGATCCTGATGATCATGGGGCTGGTGCTTCTGTATTTTGGGATCGGGCTGATCAAAAGTACTATGAATAACATTATGATTGCCACCCATCTGCCGTCAGCCATGCTATACGGCGGGGTGCCGGTATCCGGTATTCTGATTGCCTATTTCTCCTTTATCAATCTGGTGGGCCGGGGGCAGACACCAGAGACGGTTCCGGCGACAGGCGCCGGAGCAGAGGGGAAAGTTCAGGCGGCAGAGCAGACACCGGCGGAAGGGAGGGCGGACCATGATTGATTATTTAGGAATTACGATTCTTCTGGGCACATTTATCGTGCTCCTGATCCTTCACACGCCCATTTCCTTTGCCCTGCTGACCTCAGCGATCCTGACCTCCTTCTATCTGGAGGTGCCGCTGATGTCCGTGGCGGTGCAGATGGTAAAGGGAATCCACTCCTTTTCCCTGTTGGCTATCCCGTTCTTTATCCTGGCCGGAGAGATCATGGGAGCCGGAGGTATTTCACGGAGGATCATTGAATTCACCAATGTGCTGGTGGGGCGTGTCCGGGGCGGTCTGGCCCAGGTGAATATCCTGGCCAGCATGTTCTTCGGAGGAATCTCCGGCTCTGCCATTGCGGATGTATCTTCCATCGGCGCGCTGCTGATCCCCATGATGGTGGACAGCGGATACGATGAGGATTACTCCGTGGACGTTACCATCACCAGTGCATGCCAGGGACTGATCATTCCGCCCAGCCACAACATGATCATCTTTGCAGTGTCTGCGGGAGGTCTCTCAGTGGGCCGGCTGTTCCTGGGCGGGATCCTGCCGGGAGTGCTGCTGGGTGTGGCCCTGATGGTCATCAGCTATGTGATCGCCGTGAAGCGGGGCTACCCGAAGGGAGACAAGGTGTCCTTTAAGGAGGGGCTGCAGATTGCCAGCAGCGCCATCCTGGGTCTTCTGACAGCAGTCATTATTATCGGCGGTGTCATCGGCGGAATCTTCACAGCCACCGAATCGGCAGCCGTGGCGTGTCTCTATGCATTTATTATCACGTTTTTTGTATACAAGGAAATTCCCATCAGGAAGATGGATGAGATCCTCATGAGCGCCCTGAAGACTTTGGCTACAGTCCTGGCCCTTCTGGCCTGCTGCAATGCCTTCGGGTGGTTCCTGGCATACCTGCGGGTACCTGCCCTGATCACCAGCGCGCTGCTGGGAGTCAGCAGCAACAGGGTGGTGGTTCTGCTTCTGATCAATATTCTGCTGCTGGCCCTGGGAACTATCATGGATATGGCGCCGTTAATCATGATCACCACGCCGATCCTTCTGCCGGTGACCCAGGCCATCGGGATGGATCCTGTCCAGTTCGGAGTGATGATGGTGCTGAACCTGGCTATCGGTCTGTGCACACCGCCGGTAGGAGCCGTGCTGTTTGTAGGCTGTACCATAGGAAAAATCTCCATGGAAAAGCTGACGAAATCCCTGATCCCCTTCTATGTAGCCATGATCGCAGTGCTGATGCTGGTGACCTTCGTGCCCCAGGTGGTGCTGTTTGTACCGGATTTGCTGTTGAAGTAAGAACGGTGAGCCAGAGCCGTTTATTTTACAGTACAGAACACAATACAGAAAGGATATGGAAAAATGACAGAGAAAAAAGTATTATTCATCACAGGCGCGGCCATCGGAATCGGCCATGCAGCCTGCCTGAAATTTGCTTCTGAAGGATATGCCATCGCTTTCAATGATTACAATCAGGAAAATGGCAAGAAGGCGGAGAAGGAGCTCAAAGAAAAGGGCTATGACGTCCTCTTCCTTCCAGGAGATGCCACTGACGAGAATGCGGTAAAGGCCATGGTGGCCAAGACCGTGGAGACCTATGGGCGGATCGATACCCTCATCAACAATGCAGGCGGTCTGGGCGGACGCTCCACCTTTGAAGGCATGGAAACCGCGTTCTGGAACCGGGTCATGGATCTGAACCTGACAGGTGCATTTTTCGCATCCAGGGAGTGTATTCCTTATCTGAAGGAAACCAGGGGAACCATCATCAACATCACCTCCATCGCAGCCTACAACGGCGGCGGCCCAGGTGCAGGTGTCTATGCGGCAGCCAAGGCAGCCGTGCTGACCATGACACGTGCCATGGCAAAGGAGCTGATTCCCGCAGGAGTCCGGGTCAATGCAGTCTCTCCCGGAACCATTGACACGGCCTTCCACGCGGCAAGCAGCAAGGAGCTTCTGGCCAGCTTCGTCAAGGCCATCCCCGCAGGCCGTATGGGCCAGCCGGGTGAGGTGGCAGATGTGATGTACTATCTGGCTTCGGATCAGTCCTCCTATCTGGTAGGCGAGGTGATCCAGATCAACGGCGGACAGATGATGCTGTAGAGAAAACACATGTCTGAACAGTATCCCTTGCCTGGGCGATTCAGGGAGAGCAGAACGGTTATGGGCTGAGAGAGGAGAAACGATATGGTCGTAAAATATAATGAGATCCAGGGAACCGACATCGGGGGAGGCATCACCCGGCGGATCCTGGCCCACGAAGGTGGTATGATGATCGTGGAAGCCACCTTCCAGAAGGGCGCCGTGGGAACTGCCCACCGCCACCCCCACGAGCAGGTCAGCTATATCTTGTCAGGAAAATTCCGTTATACCATGGACGGTGAAAGCTATATCCTGGAAAAAGGCGATACCTACTATGTGCCGCCGGAGGTACTCCATGGGGCCGAGGCTCTGGAGGATTCGGTGATCCTGGATGTGTTTACACCACAGAGAGAGGATTTTCTTTCCTGAATGAATTTGTATATTTTTAGTTTATGGGAAATTGCGTCCTGTAAAGTAAAAGCCCTCCAGGCAGTATTCTTTGTTCAAAATCCGTCTATATATTTAGAAAAGAGTGGGAGAGCGGCCTTTTATGGCTGCTTTTTCACGTTGCAGCGAAAAGGCAGAGGGAGCGATAAAGAAAAATTGTAACAGTTCAAGGGATATCTGGACTGTTACAAAAAATTGTATTGACTGCCTTTTTGTGATAAGATAGTTTGTATAAACAGGTGATATTTGAAACTCTGGGAAAGGAAAGCGGATATGGGAAAATATTTGAACAGCAGCGTGCCGTTTGAAGTATACAAAGAAATTGCCGGAACACGGTTTTTCGTGGATAAATCACTGCTTCTTGAAGATATGTTAAGTACAATGGAAATAGACGGACAGAAATATTTATGTATCACAAGACCGCGGCGGTTTGGGAAAAGTGTTATGGCTGCCATGGTAGCCGCATTTTTTGGAAAGGCCGTTGATGCCGGAACATTATTTGAACGGCTGGCCATTGCCGGGAATGAAAATTATAAGGCCCATTTGAACAAACACAATGTTGTTTACATTGATTTCAGCGAAGTGCCGAGGGATTGTACAAACTACAGACAGTATATTGCCCGTATACAGGATGGAATTAACAATGACCTTGCCAGAGCCTATGACGATCTGTCCATTGACACAACGAAAGCGTCCTGGGATATTATGACAGACATTTTTCAGGAAAAAGGTGAGAAATTTGTCTTTATAATGGACGAGTGGGATGCAATGTTCCATATGTCATTCATTACTCAGGGGGATAAAGAAGATTATCTGCTGTTTTTGAAGTCTCTGTTAAAAGGAAAGGTCTATGTGGAACTGGCTTATATGACCGGAGTATTGCCAATTGCAAAATACTCCAGCGGTTCGGAGCTGAATATGTTTGTGGAATATGACATGACGGTGATGGAACGGTTCAGTAGCTGCTTTGGGTTCGTGGAGGATGAGGTTGACGGCCTGTTTGATATTTACCTTAAAACAACAAAAAGGCCAAAGATTACGCGGGAAGACCTGGCGATATGGTATGACGGATACCATACCGCGGCGGGGGAGAGACTGTATAATCCCCGTTCCGTGGTGTGTGCCCTGGCTAATAACCAGCTGGCAAATTATTGGACCAGCTCGGGGCCCTATGATGAGATATTCTTTTATGTGAAAAATAGTGTGGATGATATCCGGGATGACCTGGTTCTTATGATTGCCGGTGAAGGGGTGGAAGCGGAGATTCGGAATTACGCGGCCGTCTCCATGGAGCTGAATACAAAGGATGAGATTTATTCGGCTATGGTGATCTATGGGCTGCTTACCTATATGGACGGAGAGGTATTGATTCCTAATAAGGAACTGATGGACAAGTTTAAGGAGTTTCTTATGAATAAGGAATCCATGGGATATGTATACCGTCTGGCCAATGAGTCCAAAAGAATGCTGGCTGCGACTTTGCGCGGGGATCTGTCGGTTATGGAAGAAATTCTGGAGTTTGCCCACAATACGGAATCGCCTGTTTTTTCATACAATAGTGAGATCGAATTGTCAGCCGTAGTGAATCTGGTCTATCTGGCAGCCAGGGATAAATACCGTGTGGAGCGCGAAGACAAAGCGGGTAAGGGATATGTGGACTTTATCTTTTATCCAGAGCGGAAAAATGGGGACGCATTGATTCTGGAATTAAAGGTGGACAGTACGCCGGAGGAGGCAATCAGGCAGATTAGGGATAAGGGTTATGCGTTACGATTCAAGGGAAAAATGGGGGAGAAACCAAAGTATACGGGAAGGATTTTAGCTGTGGGAATCAGTTACAGCACAAGGACGAAGGAGCATTCTTGTAAGGTGGAAGTGTTGTAGAATTATGGTGTAACAGTTCACGGCCAGACTGTTCCTTCCTGACCGGCGGATACCAGCTCTGGAAAAAGGTTCTCCTGCAAATGCAATCCGGGGGAACCTTTTTCCAGAGCGTACCCTTCGGAACAACTATCCCATGAACAATAACAACTGTTAGTTACTGTTCACGGGGCGCATCTTCTTGTCCGGCTACGCCAGACAAGAAGCATCG
>CAJTOW010000020.1 GCA_910577655.1 uncultured Lachnospiraceae bacterium
ACCGTACGAAAACGTAGTGGTTGGATGGCATCTGCCCCATCGTGTAGCGATTTTCCTGAGCAGATGCCGTAACAGTTCAGGGGGATATCTGAACTGTTACGACCGGAAGCTGATACGCCAACAGATCACAGCTCCCTCGTACCAGTTCCCCGAATGTGTCTGAAAATTTTTTCCCGCCATTTCTGCAAGGGACACACGGCTAACGGAAAGCCATTTTCAGACGCGCTCCAGGCCAGACCGGCTGCTGCCTATATAATCAGTCATCCTCCACATAGACATATCCATCCATAATCCGTCTGGCGGTCCGTACCGCTCCTCCTTTCAGCACATTCTCCCCGTCCATCACAACACGAATATCCAGAATCCCTCCGGGCTGGCCGATCCGCACCTTGTTTTCCCTGCCGGCGCCCACAGCCAGCTCCTGCACAATGGTGCCCGGAATGCAGGCAGCAGCCGCCGTTGCGACCCCCACAGTGATGGGATGGGTCTTGTGGAACTTTCCCACGGTAATCACCCTGGCACAGAGATCCATCTCCTGTTCTGTCACAATCCGTCCTTCCGAGCTGACATATTCCTGAGGCGGCGATATGACAGAAACCTTGGGAACCGACAAGGTCTCCGGCGCAAATCCGAAAAAGACCGCCGCTTCCCGGCGAATCGCTTCCACATGGGCCATTAACTTTTTGTTTTCTCCCAGCTCCGACAGCTCTGTTCCCTGGATTCCCAGATCCATGGCCCGGATAAATACAACCGGATTCGAACAGTCAATCATTGTTACTGTCACCGGATCATAGCCCGGAGCCTGCAGCACATCCTGTTTGTGACCGCTGGGAAACATCCTGCCCGTCACTGCCCCTCCCGGCTGTTCAAAGTACATATCAATGGGGGCTCCTGTTCCTGGCACACCAGGGATGCTCTGGCTTCCACTGGTCATGGCTTTTTTGTCCTTCACCCGCACATGCTCTTCAATCACCTTTCCTGTGTTGGTATTCCAGATTCGTACGACTGTCACCGGCTCTGTCACCGTCACCAGCCCCTCATCTACGGCAAAGGGGCCCACCGCCGAAGAGATATTCCCGCAGTTTGCCTGACTCTCCACTACCGGAACATCAATTCCGATCTGGTAAAAGGTGTAATCCACATCAATCCCTTCCCGCTCCGACGGCGCGATCACCGCCACCTTACTGGTCACCGGATAGGTTCCCCCCATACCGTCAATCTGTTTCGGATCCGGGGTTCCCATGACTTTCATAAACAGCTTTGCCCACTGGGACGAATCCTCCGGCAGATCTTTCCTATGAAAAAACAGGGCTTTGCTGGTTCCTCCCCGCATATAAACCGTTTTAAAGGCTCTCATCACATTCCCTCCATACATTGTTTTATAAGTTATAAACAAAAGATATGCTGTGAGACCGTAAACATTTCACAGCATATCAATGGCTATAACAATTTACGCTTTCTCTGCCTTCTTTTTCGGAAGCACCATACTGATCATGGGCCAGAACAACAGAAGCACACACACAATCAGAAGCACAACCGCGATAGGCTTTGTCAGAAATGCTTCCGCAAACGAACCGTGTCCCACAACGAAAGCATTTCTCAGATTCTTCTCCACCATGCTGCCCAGCACCAGCCCCAGGATCAGGGCGGCACTGTTAAAGTGGCATTTGATAAAAGCATATCCGATCACCGCGGCAACCGCCATCAGGATCACGTCGCTGGTAGCTTTGCTGTAGCTGAATGCACCGATCACGGACAGCATGATAATGATGGTTCCAAGCATACTGTATGGTACACCGAGAATTTTGGCAAAGATCTTGGCAATATAGATCGCTACAACTACCATAATAATATTCACCAGGATCTGCGCGACAAATACCGTGTACAGATAAATGGGCTGGGAGGTCATAAGCAGAGGCCCCATATTCACACCCTTGACCGCAAGAGCAGTAGCCATAACCGCAGCCGCATTTCCTCCCGGAATTCCAAGAGCCAGAAGCGGTACCATAGCACCGCCGGTAGCCGCGTTGTTGGCTGCCTCAGAAGCGGCGATTCCCAGTGGCTCGCCGTGCCCGTAGGTCTCCGGATGTTTGGAGCAGCGCACATCCACAGCATAGCTTAAAAAGGACGCGATGGTAGCTCCGGCTCCCGGAAGGATGCCTACCACAGTACCGATCACCGCCGAACGGGCCACGGTTACCTTCATCTCCCACAGCTCTTTCAGGGAACAGAGTCTGGCATTTACCTTCCCGGTCTTACTCAGATCCATTCCATTATCTGATTTCGGCTTATTGATTTTAGCCAGACTTTTAAATACTTCTACCACGGCGAAGAGACCCACCATAGTGGGAATCAGGGCAACTCCCTTGATCAGCACCGGCTGTCCCCAGGTAAACCGCGCCACACCCGAAACCGGGTCCGTTCCCACACAGGCAATTAACAGGCCGATCAGTCCGGAAGCAATGGTCCTAAGTACATTTTTGTTATCCAGACAAGTCAGGATAGACAATCCCAGAAAGCTTACGCCAAAAAGCTCCGCAGGGCCAAAGGCCAAAGCAGCCGACGCCAGCGGCTGGGTCAGCAGCGCCATACAGAAGGCAGAAAACATGCCGCCGATGGCACTGGTAACCAGGCTGATACCCAGGGCCTTTCCGGCCTCTCCCCGCTGGGCCATGGGATATCCGTCAAAGGTAGTGGTGGCGCTGGAGGGAGTTCCCGGAATCGAAAACAGAATCGCGGTAATCCCGCCGCCGGTAATGGCTGCACAGTATACGGACACCAGAAATGCAATGGCCGGCAGCGGATCCATGGAATAGCTGAAGGTCATGGCCAGCACCACTGCCATGGATGCTGATACACCCGGCATAGCGCCGAAAATCACGCCCACAATGGTTCCCACAAAAATATACAAAAATGTGACCGGCGCAAATACAACACTGCAGGCCTGTGTAATTAATGATAACATATTCCCTTCTCCCTTCTACTTTCCGATAGAACGCAGCAGGCTTTCCACGGAAAGCGCAAAGTTCCGCAAAAACGGTATGGTCCCTCTGGGCATCTGGATTCCCATGCCCTTATAAAACAACAGGAACAGCACTACCACAGTAACCAGGGAAAAAACCGGAAGCACCACCAGCCGCCGCTCTCCCAGCAGATAGCAGTAAACCATACACAATACCCAGCTGGTCAGAAGGAACCCTGTGATATTCAGCAGATACGCATAAATCAAAAGAGTCACGATTCCCAAAAATAATGGACTGGTCAGGGCCTTGCCCCAATCTACCTGGGACAGTACCCTGCTCAGATTCCGTTCCTCCCCAGGCATCTTTCTGACCAGATGATATATGTTCAGGGCCAGTACAATGAGAAGCAGTACCAGAAGGATCTGTGGCCACAGAGCAGCCCCCAGAGGATCCGAAACAGTCGATACGGTCACTGTTGTAGACACATAAAACAGGCAGTATCCAAAAAACAGGAATAAAGCGATACTGAACAGCAATTCAAACATCATACAAAAGTCCCCTTTTTATTCGGCCATGATCTCTGCGATAGTATTAAAGTAGCCATTCCATACTTCTTTCATTTCGCTCTGGGTAAACTGGCCGTCACGGTCATTGAGGCCATTGGCCTCTTTCCATTCAGCCCACTCCGGAGAGCTGTCCATTGCCTTGATAAATGCTGCTTCCAGACTGTCGATTGCCTCCTGCGGCGTACCCTTCTTAGCCATGATTGCTCTCCATGGGCCAAGATCAGCAGTCAGACCGGCATCTGCGGAGCAGGGAACATCCGGGAATGCGGAGCTGCGCTCGGTATTAATAACAATCAGCGGATTTACCTGACCGGCATCCGCATACTGTTTTCCGTCTGCCGGACTTCCCAGGGTCATGTCTGCGTGGCCGCCGATCACCATGCTGTATGCCTCTGCGCCGTCTGCCGCCACCAGGGTAACGTCGATTCCCGCCTGGTCAAACAGCTGCTGTGCGGACAAAGCATCAATACCGGTAATAGACTGAAGGGTCATGGTAGCCTGACCGGGATTTTCCTTTGCGTATGCTACCAGCTCGTCCCAGATCTTATAGGGAAGATCCTTGTTGGCAAAAATGATATTGCTGTCCTGCACGGTACAGCAGACCGGCACGATCTCATTCTGGACATCAAAAGATGCTTCCTTGCTCACACCCTTGATTACATGGGTGGGAGTCAGCATGGCAAAGGTATATCCGTCTGCCGGCTGCTGATAAAAATATTCCAGCCCGGTCAGTCCGGAACCACCGGATACATTGTTGATTACAATATTCACTCCCAGCTCCTTCTCAACAATGGGGCATATGGCACGCAGTGTGGTATCTGTACCGGAGCCTACATCATACACGCATACCATTTCGATATCTCTCTCCCACTCCCAGGCGCTCTCTCCCTCCTGGGCCGCCTCTGCCTGAGTCTTTTCTGCCTGCGCCTGCGTACCGTTCTGGGCCGGTGCGGCAGTTGTCGCCGGAGCCGTACCTCCTGATGAACCGCATCCTGCCAGCATTATTGCTGCCATCCCCATTGCCGCCATTGCTTTTCTGCTTTTTTTCATAGTCTTCTCTCCTTTATTTATTTACAAAACAGTCCATCAGCCTTTAAAATGCGGGATAATGCTGACCGCCTTCGGCAATACAATGACCTGCTCTGGTTTCCTCTCACTGCAAACCCTGTCAACTGCCGCCTGCAGACTGGGAGCCCACTCCATTTTCATTGCCCGGATCTGTTCCGGATCCACATTCCCGCTGACAATAACCAGCTTCCCCTTAGTCATGGCCCTGGCATACTCAAAGGCTTTGTTGGTTCCTACATCAAAGCCTTCTGACCGGAACCGTTCAATGACCGCTTCCGGAGTTGTGCTCTCCCGCAGCCAGTCCTGAAAGAGCTGTGGCCCGATTCCGTCCTCGGCGCTGGCCACCAGAATCAGGACCGTATGATCCCCCTTTTTTGCAAACAATTCTGCTGTAGCCAGCGCTTTCTGGCCCTGGTACAGATTGCAGTCTCTGGGAGAGCCGCCTGGAGAGGCTATCACCAGGTCTCCCTGCTTCTCACATTCCACCGTATTATGGGCTCTGCAGATTGCCACACCTTTCTTGTGGGCCTCGTCCAGATCTCCTGCCACCACGGCTACATTCTGCTTGTGAGGATCCTGAACCGCATTTAAAATAAATTTCACCTGCACAAGTCTTGCTGCCTCATATGCCGCCTGATGGAAGGGATTTTCCTCCATCCATCCAAGCGCCGGCTCAAAGGGGCGGATCGGAAGGGAATGATGAATCCTCAGAGTCTCGATTCCGGCCACTCCCGGCACAATGCTTTTTCTTCCGCCGGAAAACCCGGCTGCCTTGTGGGGGGCAATCAGGCCCGTGGTGATAATAAAACTTGCCTCTGCCACCATCCGGTCCACATAGACCGGCAGCCCTCCCTTTGTTGTACCCAGGTAAACATTATTATTTTTACAGTCATGGGAAACTACCCTGACCCGCTCATGAACCTGTTTTCCTACCAGTGCGTCGATCTCCTGGCCCGTAGGCCCACGGTGGCTTCCGGTAGCTACGATAATCTGAATCTGGCTATCCGGCACCCCGGCCCGGTTCAGTCTGCGGATCACTGCCTCCGCCATCTCCCGGTTCGGTCCTGGCCTTGTCTGGTCATTGACAATAATCAGGGCTTTATCCTCCTTTGAGATCATCTCCTCCAGACGGGCGGTTCCTACAGGATGATCCAGGGCCTCTTCGATCAGCTCTTCAACTGTTTTCGTGACCGGCGGGCACTCCGGATCCACCACCTGAACCGGGATTCCGTCCGGAATAACCGCTTTCTGACTTGTTAATCCATAAGGTACTTCAATGTTTGTCATAGCCTCCTCCTACAGCTGTGGCAGTATGTCAAGGTTCTCAATATCAAGAACCGTTTCCGCGATCCGGACTGCCTGACCGCCGCAGACTTCCTTCATCAGTGCCGCTGCCTTTGCCTTCACCTGTTCTTGTCCCAGAGGTCTGGCCACACTTCCCGAAGCATCCTTCACACAAGTTTCATATACCTTTTCATAAATATCATGGATTCTTACCCGACAGCCCCAATGGGCCGGATATATCCGGGTGAATTCATCGGCAGCTTCTACTGTTACCCGTTTCAGAAGGCTCTGAACAGCGGGATCACAGATCATCTCCGGCCGGAACTGGCGTAAGGTTACCTCTCCATAGAGAATAGCGCATGCCACTGTATACGGAGTAGAAAACCTGGCATGAACCGGCGTCCGGGGCTTTTGACTGATCTGGCTGAGGCCGCACTGCTTATATCCTACCAGATAGGTCTCCACCTCCACCTTTTCTACCTGCTCCGCCTTCAGCCCATACTCCCTGCACAGAGCCAGAGCGCCGTCAATGGCGCAATGGGTACTGCGGCAGGAGGGATAGGGCTTTTGGTCCATATACAAAAGCTGCCATACCCTTCCCAGAGCCTCTGTCACCGGGCCTATGTCCCCACCGTCACTCATCATGCGGAACAATCCGCCGTCCTCTGCAGTAAGAATGTGCTCCGGACCGGTCATTCCTGTCTTTGCCAGGATAGCCGCTTCCATTCCCACCTGGGACGCCCTGGCCGGATTCAGCACCTTGCAGGTGGCCCCGTCTCCAAGAAATGCCCAGGTTCCGAAGCTCTGGGCGCCTGCCAGCCCCAGCGCGTAAACAGTCTGCTGCTTATTAAGCTTCAGCAGTCTGGCACAGGCAGCCGCGGCGCCAAAGGTACCCGCCGTCGCGGTAACATGCCATCCTTTGTTTCGATGGACAGATACACCGAATCCCATACCAATCCGGCTCATGACCTCATAACCGCAGATCACTGCCTCCAGACACTCTTTGCCGGAAGCTCCCAGGGCCTGGGCCAGTCCCCAGGCAGCGGGGACCACCACCGTCCCGATATGGGTTTTGCTTCCTGTATGTACATCATCCATCTCCTGGGTATGGGCCATCATGGCATTGAGAAATACCGCTGTACTTAATCCTGCCCTGCGGTTCTGCCCCCAGACGGAGACCCTCTGGTTTCTGTCCATTTCTGTCCACTGATCCGAGACCGCCCTGATCTGTCCGCTGTCCGAAGCGCCTATGGCTGTACCGATTGTGTCCAGAATACGCAAAACCGCTTCCTTTTGTACATTCTGAGGAATATCCGGCAGCTTCAATGTTGTGATAAATTCTGCCAGCTCAGATATCTCGCTCACAATCCTCCCCCCTGACCATTTATATTTTGTTAATAATAACTACAAGCTACGTCTGCTTTCCATGGTAATCATGCTAATTATATAAAAATGCCATGTATAAATGAAATCAATTCATTTCATACATGGCATGAACAACTTTTATACCTTATATTTTTTTCGCTTCGACCCGTTCAATGATTTTCAACAGCTCCCTGGAAGCCACAGGCATATATCCTTTGGCATGGCGGATCATACAGATCAGCCAGTAGGGCTTGTATTTCTTGGGAATGGAATAAATATCACAATTGGTTACATCAATAAACTCCTTTATATAGCGCTCATTGATTACCGTCACTCCATATCCGGCCTCTGCCAGTCTCTGGGTGGTCTCAAACAACTCTGTTTCCATCACAATCCGTGGAGCAATGTTGACGCGCTTAAAGATTTCATCCGTCACCACCCGCATCCTGTGACTCGGTGTCTCCAGGATAAATGGCTCATTCTCCAGATATTTGGGATCAAGTACCGGATATGGATATCCGGTCATTCTGACCGCCTTGCCGCCTATGGGCGCCCCCCGTTTCGTAATAATACAGAAATCATCCCTGCTCAGGATCTGATATTCAATATTGTCTGAAGGCTGGCGGTCAAGAATAGCAAATCCATGGATCAGTGCAAAATCCAGCCTCCGCGCTATGATTTCCCGCTCCAGGTCCACGGAATTGGCTTCCCGGACCTGCACCTCCACATTGGGATAGCTCTGGGAAAATTCCGGCAGGGTCTTGGTCATCATCTGCCCATTCTCGTCAAAACGGAACCAGTCGAAATTCTGAGCCCCGGCGCTTACATTGGCATATGGATTATACACGGCTGCTTCCTCCACTGCTCATAGTAAAAAAGTTCACAGTGTATCTGAGTTCTACTTCATCGCCGTCCTGATTTACCAATCCGCTGACTGTTACATCTACCGGCGAATCAGTCTCCATGGATTTGGGATTGATAATAATCGCAGGACCCATTCCCATTCCTTCCTCAGAAATATTGAAATATCCCTGGGACTGGTCTCCTTCGCAGAAGGTATAGGTTTTCCCTCCGGCCTTCATAGTAACAGTAACCTGAGAGTCATCCGGCACTTCAAAGACTTCCCTATTCAGGCTGATGGACCACGGCCCCTTGAAATATTCGGATGGCATAACCTGGGCAGGCTATGGCACATAGGCCTGGTCCTGTGTCCCTTGCATATCCGCCGGCCTGGAAGGATGATGGTCCATCTCCTCATTAGCCTTCATGTTTCCGTATCCGTAAAATCAGAATCCCCCATTTAAAGGTCTTTTCTCCGGCGTCCTTATTTTCTATCAATGTCTGGAACTGCTCGTCTTCGCTAAGGATTACGGAAACCGTATACTCTCCTTTTTCCAGCAGTGGGATAGCAAAAGTTCTAGAAGTAGAAACGGATGGCCCTCAAAATCGATTTCAAAGCTTGTTATCAGTTCCTCTTCCAGCACACTTTCGCCCTCATGCCTGATGTCAAACTTTCCATATATTTTTTTCCATCATAGGAATCGGGATAGTGAAATTCCAATCTGATTCCAATATTATATTGACCTTTCTGTTCCGTGTCTTCTTTTACCTCCACAGAGGTGATTTTCACCTCTACCGGCTCCTTGGATGCCGAGTTCACAAGTGCCTCTTCCATTTTTTTCATCTCAGTTATGAGCGACTCGTTAGACGCATTGCCCAGATTTTCGTTTTGCTGGTCGTCCTCTTCTGTCTCGGGCTCGTCCTCTTCTGTCGGGAGCTCGTCCTCTTCTGTTTGGAACTCGTCTTCTTCTGTCGGGAGCTCGTCTTCTTCTGTTTGGAACTCGTTCTCTTCAGCCAGACGTTCTTCCTCTTCCATCTCTTCTGCCAGCACTCGGTAGGTACTCATTGGTGTATTGGAGAGTATCGAGGATATGACTAAAACTCCCGCCAACCAGATTGCCATTTGCCGAATTGTCCGTTTCCGTTTCTTCATACCAATTTCTCCTCTCTTAGTCTGTAGAACACGCAGATACGCGATATCCTTTTACATTCTCCCCCCCCTTGCCAAAATTGTCATGTTATTTTCCATAATTTACCATATGGATCCTGAAAATATGTAACAGTTAAAATAGGCCTGCGCTCTGCTGATTTTCTCATCGATCTGGCACCCATCGGACTGGGCATCGCCTTTGTACCGGACTACTGCATCCCCAAAAAGGACAGGAGTCTTTTCACTATCCGGCTGGACAAAGCCCTGCCTACCCGTCAGATGGCCGTGGCACACAATGAAGCCCTGCCGCTTTCCCAGGCGGCAAGGCAGTTTATTGGTATGCTTTAGTTGAGTTTCACAGATATACAGAAAATGTGTCCCTAGCATTTTTTACACTGAAATATTCAGGCCAGAGAATAGTACGCCAGAGATATCAGCGCGCCATTCCCTGGCTTGTCATAATTTTCAGTGCCTTACAACAGCGGTGCCATATACACCGGCAGATAAAGTATCCCTTCCCCCTCTTTCAGATCACCTGTATGGAGTACATAAGGAGTATGCAGCTGCTCTGCATATTTGCTTCTGAATTTTCTGATGGATGACAATGTATAGTTTTTTCCAGATTTCACTTCTATAGGTGAAATATTATGGCGGCTGCTGATTCTGCTTTTTGCAATAAGAAAGTCGATTTCCATGCGGGCACTGGCATCATCACGGGAAGTATTGGAATAAAAGTAGAGCTTATGCCCTCCTGCTGTCAGCATCTGCGCCACCAGGTTTTCCATGATCATCCCTTTATTGACCTCCAGTTTGTCGAATAAAAGCTTTTTATAGAGTTCCTCACTGACAATCCCGTTTTCGTCGAATGCATGGCTGATCAGGAGTCCTGTGTCTGCCATATAGCATTTGAGGGTTATCCGGTCCATATTGAGTTTTAGGCCGATACTGGGTTCCGTGGAATTGTAACACATATTTACAATCATGGCATCACCCAGCCAGAACAGAGCATCCTCATAGTCCCTGAAACGTGCTTCCTTTTTCAGGGATGAGAGCCGGAACTTCCGGTCATGTTTTTGAAGCTGGGCTGGTATATCGTCAAAGATCTGTTCCACCTTCATCTCATATCCTGCGGCATGTTTCACAATATCAGCCCGATACAGCTCCAGAATATCCCGTTTCACCCGGTCCACCTGGTCAAAGTCCCCTGATTCCCTATAGGCCTCGACAGCCTGGGGCATGCCTCCCACGATCATATACTGCCGGAGATAATCCATCGCTTTTCTGTGAAGGGCCTGCCCCATAGGCCTCCTGTCGCGAAAGCACACACGGATAAGATCCATCAGGGTTTCGTTCCCAAAGGCCCACAAAAATTCTTCAAAGTCCAGAGGATACATCCGGATATGGTGTTCCTCAGAAGGAATCAGAATATCCTGGACATTTTTTTTGATACTCATAAGTGATCCTGTCTCTATATAGTCATACCGTCCGTCAGCCACAAGATACTTAATGGCTGACCGTGCCCTGGGAAACAGCTGCACTTCATCTAGGACAATCAGTGTCTCCCTCCGGTACAGTTTGACTCCGTAGTAATTGGACAGATACATAAAGAACAGATCCAGATCATTGAGATAATTGACGAACAGATCTGTAACATCTTTGCTGACCCGGTTGAAATCAATCAGAATATAGCTCTTGTAGTTCTCCCTTGCAAATGCCTCTGCAATATAACTTTTTCCCACACGACGTGCCCCATCAATCAGTAAGGCTGTCCGTCCGGCATCCTCCTGTTTCCATTTCTCCAATTCCGCATAAATCTTTCTTTTCATTGAACACCTCTCCCAAAACACAAATTCATGATTTTTGTTTTTTAATTATATCACGTAATCTTGTTTTTATTCAATGAAATTTTTCACATTTTCAAGGTTTTATAAATACCATTTTCTCACGTTTTCAAGATTTCTGATTATCTCTTTTTACTTCTGAGGCACGCCCGCACGCCCTTCACAGCCTGTTCCAGAAATGCTCCAGCCATCCCCCCACCGTCTGCCGGGTCACCTGCCCGTAGGCATCCCACTCCCGTGGGAACATCCCCTGGACCTGGGGCCGCAGAAACCGGTCATCCAGAAGAAGGATCACTCCCCGGTCCGTCCCGGTGCGGATCACCCGTCCGGCGGCCTGGAGGACCTTGTTCATCCCCGGATACTGGTAGGCAAAGGTATACCCGTCCTCCCCCTGATCATCAAAATACCCCTTTAAAATCTCCTGCTCCGTGCAGACCATGGGCAGCCCGGTGCCTACGATAACGGCTCCCTCCAGCCGCTCCTCCTTCAAATCGATCCCCTCGGAGAAGATTCCTCCCAGCACGCACAGTCCCACAAAGGACTCCGTCCGCACCGTGTTAAATTCCGCCAGGAACTGCTCCCGCTCTGCCTCATCCATACGGCTGGTCTGGGTCCGCCACTGGAAGGGCTCCGTCCCTGCTGTCCCCAGCGCTTCCTCTACAGCCAGCATATACTGGTAGGAGGGAAAGAACACCAGATAATTCCCCCTGTGGCTGGCTGCCAGAATACGGATATACTCCGCGATCTTCTGATACTCGCCCCTATTCCTGCGGGTATAGCGGCTGCTGACATCAGTCCCCACCAGCAGCATCCGGTTCTCCTGGGGAAAAGGGGAGCGGGCATAGACCGCATAGTCATCCTCCTTTCCGCTGAGAAGCTTCTTGTAGTACCGCACCGGCAGCAGGGTGGCGGAGAAGAAGACCCGGCCCCTGCCCTTTTCCAGACACTGGGCGATACACCGGGAGGGGTCGATGCAGAAGAGCCGCAGGAGGAATCTCCCGTCCGGTTCCAGCTCCCCATAGACCCGGTAGTGATCGTCCAGCCCCTCATACATATTAAGGAAATGCCTCAGCCCAAAATAAAACTCCAGCACCGTCTCCCGGTCCGGAAACTCCCGCGCCTCCTCCATATAGGCCTCCAGCTCTCCGAAAAGCCCCATAAGATTCGCCGCAGCCCCATTGATCTCCGGGTATAGCTGATATGTGACACACTCCCGCTTCATTTCCAGCAGACTCCTGTTGCATCTTTCCAGGCATCTCTCCACCCTGGGAGCCTGCCCCTTTAAGATCCGCTTCACCTGAAGGAAATCCTCCTTATGCAGGCTGGCGCTGAACATTTCCCGGGCCCGGTTAACCAGATTGTGGGCCTCGTCCACCAGGAAGATGTATCCCCCTGTGACACTGTCCCCAAAGTAACGTTTCAGCCGTGCGTTGGGATCAAATACATAGTTGTAGTCGCAGATGATCCCATCTACCCAGTTGCTGACATCCAGACAGAATTCAAAGGGACACACCTGGTATCTGGCCCCATAATCCAGAATTATCTCCCGGGTGATCCCCCGTTCCTGGTGGATGATATCGTAGACAGCATCATTTACCCGGTCAAAGTGGCCTTTGGCATAAGGGCAGGCATCTGGATTGCACTCGGGCTTCTCCAGGGGACACAGCTTCTCCTTGGCCGTCAGGGTGACGGTGGAGAAATACAGCCCCCGCTGCCGCAGAAGGCCAAAGCATTCCTGGGCTACCTGGCGGGTGATGGTCTTGGCAGTCAGGTAGAAGAGCTTGTCTCCATAGCCCTGGCACATGGCCTTTAAGGAAGGGAACACTGTGGACAAAGTCTTGCCGATGCCGGTAGGCGCCTGGATGAACAGATTCCTGCCCCGGATAATGGACCGGTAGACGGAAACTGCCAGGTCCTTCTGTCCCTCCCGGTATTCATAGGGAAACACCAGGTCCTCCAGGGACTCCTGCCTGCGCAGGCCATGAGTGTAAAGATAGTCCGCCCACTTGACATATTCGTGGATCAGTCCTGCGAACCAGGCTTCCAGCTCCTCTACGCTCTTCTCCTGGACAAACCTGCGGATCTCCTCGGTCTCCAGATTGCAGTATGTGACCTGGATCTCGATCCGGTCCTTTCCCCTGTCCAGACAGTAGAAATATCCATAGCACATGGCCTGGGCCAGATGTACTGGCACCGGCTCCTCCAGCCTCGTCAGGTCCATGTAGACCCCCTTGATCTCATCGATGGCCGTCCGTGAGGAGTTTTCGATCACCCCGTCGGCCCGGCCCTCCACCAGAATCTGGTACTTCTCTTCCTCCACCACATGGCGCATAACCACCTCGGCCTGGTAGTCCGCCCCCTGGCGCTTCTGGATCTTCCGGTGGATACGGCTCCCCGCCTGCATAGCATCCAGATCCGCCCTGGATGTCCGGCGGTTGTCGATATCCCCGCCCTTCATGACAAACTCCACCAGATTCCTGACAGAGATACGGATGATCTGCCTGTCCGGCAGTACAGAAGCCGTTCCGCTCTGTATCTCCAGCTGCCCCTTCCTGGCAGACCTTCTCTCCTTTTCTCCCATTGCCGCCCCCTTACACCAGCTATACTCCAGTCCCACGTTGAAAAACGGGAGCATCTCCGATACTCCCGTTCTCCCTATCGTTCTTTTCATTACTTGTATTCTTGCAGCAGCTCAGACAACTTAAGCGATCAGTCCTTCTGCCACCGACAACGTATCCAGATACTGTTCAAACGCTTCATCCGCACCGTGGGCTCTGACACTGAGAACCTGTCTCAGATCCAGGCTCAGGACGCCCAGGATCGACTTGGCATCAATAACCACGTGATTATATCCAACATCAATATCAAACTTGCACTTCATTGCTTCTGTAACAAATGCCTTGGCATCGTTTATAGTCAACAGTTTAATCTTCTTTTCTTTCATGACAATCGGCCCCTCCATGTGCCGGAACATAACTGGCCTTATCTCCGGCCAGTTATACCAATACATCAAATGCACTGCGCTGTGCCATAAACACTCTCCTTAATCCTTATGGCATAACCCATATGCAAATTTCCTTTTCATTTCCAGTTATAGCAGAATAATATTTTTTTGTCAATTTTTCGTTGGTTCGAATTTTCCAACCCTTCTTATGGATATCCTCCCATTTTCAAGGATGTTTCAATAGGTTTCTACAATATTTTTCCCTTCTTGTCACCGGATATAGAACCGTTTATTCCCAATTCGCTTAAGTCTCATAGAGATCCCGGCCAAAATATACCTGTTTTTTAAAATTTTACACAAAAAAGCTGCAAGGCAATCACCTTGCAGCCAACCAGGGGAAGAGGGGCTCGAACCCCCATCTACGGTTTTGGAGACCGCTGCTCTACCATTGAACTATTCCCCTACAAGAACCCGCTTTTCACGTGCTTTATTATAATAGCACGTCCGGCGGATTCTGTCAACATTTTTATTTGTTTTTTAAATCAGCCCAATTGCCTCACGTATATTGCTGACCCCCCGCAGGGTGATCCTGTCTGTCCGCTTTATCTTATCCAGGCACACCTTAGGCAGAATGCAGACCTCAAATCCCAGCTTCGCCGCCTCATTGACCCGCTGCTCTGCCATGGAGACAGCCCGGATCTCGCCGGACAATCCGACTTCCCCGAAAATGATCGTCTTAGGATTCACCGCCCTGTCCTTCATACTGGAGACCAGGGCCATGACAATAGCCAGATCCAGGGCTGGTTCATTCATGCGGACACCGCCTGCGATATTCACATAAGCATCGTACCGGGACATCTCATAGTGGCACCGTTTCTCCAGCACTGCCATCAAAAGATTCACCCGGTTGTAATCTGTCCCGGCAGCCGTCCGGCGCGGCATCCCGTAATTGGTCTGGGCAAGGAGTGCCTGAACCTCCAGAAGGATCGGCCTGGTCCCCTCTATGGAGCAGGCCACCACCGCGCCGGAAGCCTCCTCCGGCCTGCCGCTCAGGAGATACTCGGAAGGATTTTCCACCTCCACAAGCCCCTGCTCCTGCATCTCGAAGACGCCAATCTCATTGGTGGAGCCAAAGCGGTTTTTCACCCCCCGCAAAATCCGGTAGGAAGCGTTGCGCTCTCCCTCAAAGTAGAGAACCGTATCCACCATATGCTCCAGCACCCGCGGTCCGGCCACTACTCCCTCCTTGGTGACATGTCCGATAATAAAGACCGTAATCCCCATCCCCTTGGCAATCTGCATCAGGATGTTGGTAGACTCCCGCACCTGACTGACACTTCCCGGTGCCGACGTGATATCCTCCCGATACATAGTCTGAATAGAATCAATGATCACAATCTCCGGTTTCATCTCCCGGATCGCTTCCTCGATATCATCCAGACTTGTCTCACAGAGAAAAAAAAGCTCGCCGGAGATCTCGCCGATCCGGTTGGCCCTCAGCTTGATCTGCCGCAGGGATTCCTCCCCGGAGATATAGAGGACCCGGTGTCCGTCCCGGCCCAGATTGCGGCAGACCTGCAAAAGCAGGGTGGATTTGCCGATACCCGGATCCCCTCCAACTAAAACCAGGGAGCCGGCTACAATGCCGCTCCCCAGTACACGGTCCAGCTCCTGGTACCCGGTGGATACCCGGTCCTGTTCCCTGACAGACACCTCCGAAAGTTTTACCGGCTTCACATTCCTGCTCTCTGGGTCCCTGACCGTGCGTCTGGCAGAGGAACCCTTCGCTGTAGGCTCCTCCACCATGGTATTCCATTCCCGGCAGGCAGGGCACTGCCCCATCCACTTGGCAGATTCATATCCGCATTCCTTGCAGAAGAATGCAGTCGCCTTCCCTTTCGCCATATGTAATCTGCTCCTTATCGTTTTACCACCTTCACATGGCATACAGTACCTTCACTGAGCTCCACACTGAGATTCAGCTTGCCGCTCATGTTGGTCTTCATGCCGCCTACAGCTGCATCGTCCACAAACACTTCATACTCTGTATCGTCGTCCAGCTGAACGGTGATCTGCGCATCCTTGTCACCCTCCACACAGAACGCGACCCCGTCATTGGTCACTGCAAAATTCTCCACAGCCGTCCCCGGAACCGACTCATAGACAAAAGAACCATTCCGCTCCAGCTTGGTGATCTCGTAAAAGGTCTTGATCTTATACAGATCTCCTGCATGCTCAAAATCCTGCAGCTTTGACTTCTTATCCAGCTTATAATTTCCAAAACTGATGCTTCCGTCTGTCTCAGAACGGATTAATGATTCTACTACTGGCATAACTTTGTCCTCCTGATGTTATATCACTGGTTATTCTGACCACAACAGTTCAGACACCCCTTAAGCAGCTGCATCTGAACTGTTATCAGTATAGCATGTCCCTGGAAAAATATCCAGTATATCATTGCATGAATTATTGCTGTTCATTGGGTGCATCGCAACAGTTCGGATACTCCTTAAATTGTTACGGCGCACCTTACTGGCCGGAGGGAGTTCTAAAGCGCGTCTGAAAATTCATTCCCGGCATCTGCACGCCCCACTTCGCGGTATATTTGGCCCAAATTCACTTAACGTAGCCCACTACGCCGCGTTCATTTGGGCCAAATCTCCCACAAAGTGTGACGCACATCTGCCAGAAAGCAATTTTCAGACACGCTCTAGCTCTTCACCAGCTCCATCTCACTGAACTTCAGCTTGTCGCTGTCCCTGTCCACGGTCACCCTGCCTCCGCTCTTCACATGGCCTTCCAGGATCTCCTCAGCCAGCCGGTCCTCCAGGTGGGTCTGGATGGCGCGGCGCAGAGGTCTTGCGCCGTACTTCTCGTCGTAGCCCTTCTCCACAAGAAAAGCCCTGGCGGCGTCTGTCACATCCAGTCTCAGATCCATCTGGCGGGCGGTCCGCTTCATGATGGCCCCCAGCATGATGGAGACGATCTCCTTCATATTCTCCTGGTTAAGGGGATGGAAGACCATGATCTCATCAATCCGGTTGAGAAACTCCGGCTTGAACAGACGCTTTACCTCCTCCATGACCCGGTCCTTCATGAATTTGTACTGCTCCTTCTCATCATTGGAAGAAGCAAAGCCCAGCCGCCTGGGAGATATGATATTCTCTGCGCCGGCATTGGAGGTCATGATCAGGATGGTATTCTTAAAGTCGATCTTCCTTCCCTGGGCATCGGTGATATGGCCGTCATCCAGAACCTGCAGAAGGATATTAAACACATCAGGATGTGCCTTCTCAATCTCATCAAACAAGATCACAGAATAAGGGTTGCGGCGTACCTTTTCACTGAGCTGGCCTCCCTCTTCATAACCCACGTATCCTGGCGGGGATCCGATCATCTTGGACACGCTGTGCTTTTCCATATATTCGGACATATCGACCCGGATCAGGGCGCTCTCTGTGCCGAACATGGCTTCTGCCAGAGCCTTGCACAGCTCGGTCTTGCCCACGCCTGTAGGCCCAAGGAACAAGAAGGAGCCGATGGGACGTTTGGGATCCTTAAGACCCACACGGCCCCGGCGGATGGCCCGTGCCACCGCCGTGACAGCCTCCTCCTGACCTACCACCCGTTCATGCAGGATGGATTCCAGCTTCTTAAGGCGCTCGGTCTCCTCCTCTTCCAGCTTACGCACCGGGATCTTGGTCCAGCCGGATACCACGTCCGCGATCTCTCCCTCACCCACTACCAGCTTCCGTAAGGTCTTCTCCTTCTGCCATCTGGCGCGGACCTTCTCAATCTTCTCCCGTTTCTTCTCCTGCCTGCGCTTCAGCTCTCCGGCCCGCTCATAGGCCTCCGCCCTGATGGCATTCTCCTTCTGTTTCTCAAGACTGGCAATATCTTCTTCCAGCTCCCGGATCTCCCCAGGCTCCATATAGGTAGTAAGACGCACCTTGGAGGAGGCCTCATCCACCAGGTCAATAGCCTTATCCGGCAGGAAACGGTCGTTGATATAACGGGCGGACAGACGGACTGCCGCTGTCAGGGCATCATCCGTGATAGTCACCTTATGGTGCTCCTCATACTTTGGACGCAGGCCCTTGAGGATACTGATAGACAGCTCCTCACCCGGCTCTTCCACAGTCACCGGCTGGAAACGGCGCTCCAGGGCTGCATCCTTCTCGATATACTTCCGGTATTCATTGATGGTGGTGGCGCCGATCAGCTGGATCTCGCCGCGGGCCAGGGACGGCTTTAAGATGTTGGCAGCATCCAGGGCGCCTTCTGCGCCGCCTGCGCCAATGATGGTGTGGATCTCGTCGATAAACAGCAGCACGTCGCCGTTCTCCTTCACCTCCGAAAGCACTCTCTTGATCCGCTCTTCAAACTCTCCCCGGTATTTGGAGCCTGCTACCATCCCGGACATGTCCAGGGTCACTACCCGTTTGTCCGCAATGATCTCCGGCACCTCCCCGGACGCGATAAGCTGGGCCAGCCCCTCCACCACTGCTGTCTTGCCTACTCCTGGCTCTCCGATCAGGCAGGGATTGTTCTTGGTGCGCCGGCTCAGGATCTGGATCACCCGCTGGATCTCCGATTCCCTGCCTATAACCGGATCCAGCTTTCCGTCCCTTGCCTGGGCCGTCAGATCCCGGCTGAAATTGTCCAGCACCGGGGTGCCGGCCTTGCCCCGGACTGCCTTCCCGGCGTGAAGCTCCTCCCGTCCGGCAGGCACATCCTCCCCCATGGCAGACAGCACCTCCAGATACAGTTTCTGGATGCTGACGCCCAGGGTATTGAGAAGGCGGGCTGCCACACAGTCGCTCTCCCGGATCATAGAGATCAGGATATGCTCGGTTCCGATCAGCGGAGCCTTGAACCGCACGGCCTCCCGGTAGCTGTTCTCCAGCACCCGTCTGGCACTGGGACTGTAGCCACCCTGCTCCGCCATGCGTACTGGCTGGTTGGGGGATATTAGCTGGCTCACCAGCTCCACCACCTTATCAGCCCGGACTCCGCTGGCCTCCAGCACCTTGCCGGCGACCCCTTCCTCCTCCTGGATCAGTCCTATAAGCAGATGCTCAGTACCCACATAGCTGTGGCCCAGGCTCTCCGCCGCATCGGCGGCAAGGCTGATCGCCTCCCTCGCCGCTTCTGTAAAACGATCGATCATCGCCAGATTCCTCCTTCAATGTCCTAATGTACCCCGGCTGTTTCTGAACCGGTACCTTATTTCAGCTCCGGCAGTTCTGCCCTCAGATAGGATGCTCTGGCCGCGTCCAGCTCCTCCTTGCCCAGAGGCCTGTCTGACAGCTTCTGCAGATTGGCCGGCTGGATACCCAGCATCAGCCGGTAGACCGGGCAGGGTTCCGTGGTCTCCAGGATCCCGTCAGATATCCCTGACATCAGCTGGGACAGAAGCAGCATAGCGTCCTTTGCAGAAAGACGTCTTGCATACTTTAACACACCATAGGCCTTGAAGGCCTCGTCCTCGCATTCCAGCCTGTGTTTCTGCAGAGCCATGGAGCGCACCTGATTCTCCTGGTTCAAAAGCTGGGCAGCCACCCGGCCCACCAGATCCACGATCTCCTTCTCCGTAAGTCCCAGGGTCTTCTGGTTGGATACCTGGAACAAAGCTCCGTAATTGTCGCCGCCCTCTCCGTACACTCCCTTGACAGACGCGCCGAAACGTCCCATCTCCGAGACCAGCCCTGAGAACTTCTTGCCAAGGGAAAGGCTGGGGAGGTGCAGAACCACCGAGGCCCGCATACCGGTCCCCATGTTGGTGGGGAAGGAGGTCAGATAGCCATACTTCTTGTCAAATGCATAGGAAAACCGCTCATTGATATAATCATCCAGCTTATCCGCCTGCTTCCACAATGCCTCCAGGTTCAGCCCCGGAGACAAAAGCTGAAGGCGTATATGGTCCGTGCCGTTGAGGACGATGCTGGTATCCTCCTCCTCAGACAGAATCACCTTCGCCGGCATCTTCCGGGAAGCAATGGTCGAATTGAAAATACGCCGCTCCCGGAGAGCCTTCCGGTCCAGCTCGCTAAGCTCATCCAGAAAGGCATACTCATATTTTTTTCCGTCAAAACTGCCCAGATCCCGCAGACCCTGCTCCAGCCGGCGAACCATCTCCATACTCTCCTTCTGGGTCAGCCTGGATGGAAACGCATACTGGTCCCAGTTCCGGACCAGCCGGACCCGGCTGCTGATGGCGCCCGGATATTCCTTATCTACATATTCAAACCACTTCATGTCGTCTCCTGTTCCTTTCTCAGGCTTCTGATCTGGTCCCTGTAGCTGGCAGCCATCTCATACTCCTCCTTGGCGATGGCTTCCTTAAGCTTCGCCTCCAGGATACGGAGCTGCTCTTTTGGCTCTGCCTGCTGTCCCTTTGCCTGGTCCTGGCCATCCTCCCCGGAAAGGGCGCCCACGGAAAATCTGTCCGGATCCTTGTGAAAATGGTATCTGGGTATCTTCCCCTTATGGGTATCGCTTCCCTGGAGCTGTTTGATATTATCACTGATCAGAATATCAAACACTCCATAACAGTCCCCGCAGCCAAACCGGCTGTTCTTGATGAACTCCTCATAACTGGTGCCGCAGGTAGGGCAGATGACCTGGTGGGTCTTCTGGTGCTCCTGGCTCTCTCCCACCCCCAGAAGGCCTGACAAAAGCTTCCCCAGAGGGAAATCACTGTCAAAAATAGCGGAATAAGGGCCAAAATCCAGTTCCTTGGCACACTGGGCACAGAAATTGTGCTCTGTCTTCACTCCGTTGATCACTTCGGTATACTGGATATTGGCCTCCCTGATCTTACAACGTTCACACAGCATAACAATCCTCCGACAGACTTTTCTCTTGTTGCCACTCACAGTACAGCTGTGAGCCGCAATTTTTGTTTCCTGCTTCCAGCAGCCCAGATCTTCAGGCTACTGCTTAGTCTTTACATTCCCTGGCATAATAATCGTAAATCACATCTACCAGATCATGTACTTCTTCCCTTGTAATATTTTTACAAATTCCCCGTGCAAGGATCACAGACAATTCTTCCTGAAGCTCCCTGGTAGCCTGGAGCTTATCTACATCAAGGGCGATGACTGCGCCTCTGCGGCGGTCCAGCTTGATAAAGCCTTCCTGCTTAAGAACAGAATATGCTTTATTTACTGTATGCATGTTAATCCCGATATTTTCCGCCAGCTGGCGGACCGACGGCAGAGAATCCCCCTCCCGGATCCGCTCTGTTGCAATCCCCATAATGATCTGGTTCCTCAGCTGTATGTAGAATGCCTCATCACTTTCAAAATCAATCGTCCATACCATCATGACACCGTCTTTCTTTTGTTATATGATTAATATAACAATTGTACAATAAAACTGCCGGGAAGTCAATATAAAGACCTGATGCGATGAAACACCGGCCTAACAGCTCAGACAGGTCTGCGCACTCGCTGCGCTGACCGTAAGAATACGTAGCGGTCGCGGGCATACGGCCCTCTACATTCCATTTCGGTCGGTCCCTAACAGGCGTCACTGGCGCCTGGGACCGCGAAGCGATTCCAAATGGCCGTATGCCGTAACAGTTCAAGGGGTATCTGAACTGTTACACACCGGCAGCAGTCCAGTGGGTATCTGAACTGTTACAAACACAGGCCGCCTCCAGG
Organism: uncultured Lachnospiraceae bacterium; assembly: GCA_910577655.1. GTDB lineage: Bacteria > Bacillota > Clostridia > Lachnospirales > Lachnospiraceae > Brotaphodocola. Next base: position 21,689 of record CAJTOW010000020.1, read on the forward strand.
AACTATCCGCAACAGCTTCAAAAACCGACTGAACTATTACGAATATCCCCGGAAACAGCCTGCCCCTGGACTGACATCATTCAGTCAGTCCATATCATCCAGATCAAAAATCTCAAAATCCTCCTCATCCTCTGTCCTGTCATATACCGGCTCCGCGGCAGCGGCTGCCTCCTGGACAGAACGGGCCTGGGCCTGTCTGGCCGCTTCCGGCTGCTGGTGGAGATGATCTGCCTCTCCTCCATAGCCTCTGGACACCTGCTCGTAGATCTTGCGCTCATCGAGAACCTCAGGCTGATATTCCTCTACCGGAATCCCCGGTTCCTCCCGGAATCCCTCATCTTCCGGATAATCCTCTTCCCCATAGTCATCCTGAGGCTCTTCCCCGTACTCATCTTCCTCGTATTCTTCCTCATGGCCCATCATGTAGCGCTCCTCCCTGGAGAGGCGTTTGCCGCGGCCCCGGGAACCCGGGGAAGGATCAGAACCTTCGTAACCGCCGCCATAACCGGAGCCGCGCCGGGTCACCAGAAGAATGATCACCAGGATCAGCAGAACCACTGCTGCCACAGCCACACCGATCAGAATCATCCGCATCCGGCTATAGGTATCCACCAGACTGTTGTATTTGTTCACTGCTTCCACATACTGGTCCTGAGTCACCTCAAGAGCCTGCTGGTCTGCAAAGTACCGCTGAATGGTCTTATCTCTCAGATCATACCGGTAGAAATCCTGTTCTCCTGCTTCATTCATACCATAGAATACACAGTATCTGGGATTCTCATCTCCGGCCCAGGTCCATCCTCCTACCCTGGTATCACCAATGGCAATGGAGCTTTCCTTGAAGCCTTCCGGCACCGCCACATCCGCCGGACGTTCAATGATCCGTACCTTCTTGGCTGTCACATCCAGCTCGGCCAGCACCTCAGGCTCTGCTCCCACCGGCTGCTGGGCGTCACCAGGCTCCATAGCCTCTCCGCCAGCCACCTTGGTAACCAGAATGGTGTAAGTACCTGTTGTGGTTCCATCCTCTGCCGTGACGGTACAGATGACTGTATTCTCACCCTCCTGAAGTCCGTCATCTCCCTGGATGGCCACCGTGGCCTTGTCATTGTTTGCCCTGGCACTGATGGTCAGCTTGTCCGTATCCAGTCCCACAGTAGTCCTGTACTCCGTAACGCTGGGACTGAAGGAAGGACTCAGGGTACCTGGGGATATCTGAAGGGACTGGAGTCTGGCATCAGTGGAAGAAGTAGCCAGACCTGCGATGGTGACCGTTGAGGATCCTTCCCGCTCCACGGTCAGCACCTGGCCCTGGTTATCGTATCCCTCCCAGGAGGTGATGGTGATGGTGGCAGTGCCTGCCTGCAGGGCTCTGAACCGCAGGTTTGTCACCACCTCCGTAGTGCCGCTTAAGCCGCTCCACACACGGATCGCCCCGTTGCCGCCGCTGGCATTGTCCGTCTCGTTTATATATTCCAGAAGCGCCGGATCATAGGCCAGCATCACATCTGTATTGCCCAGGGCATCCCCGCTGGTGGATGTGAATTTCATGGTCACACTCACTTCCTCCCCCACCTGGGTAGACGGGTCGGAAAATGCAATTCTGGCCGTTGCCGCGAAGCCGGTAAATGGCACCGCGGCGGACAGGATAACTGCTGCAAGCACTCCTAGTACAAATCGTCTGAATCTGCTATTCATAAACTCTCCTTTGATTCATTGGTAATCTTGTGGATCAGGGTGTGATAATGATCACATTGCTTCCCCCTGGAGTAGGCGCGCCGCCTGATCCCGAACCGCCAGGTACCACACCTGTACTTCCGGGTCCGCCGCCGGAGGAGCCGCCAGGTCCCTGGCTGTTGATCACTCCGGTGGAGCCGCCAGGCACATTCTGGGTTCCTTGGGAAGAACCACCCGGTACGGTCTGGGCTCCCTGGGAATCACCCCCAAGACCGGCATTATAGGTGGGGCCATTGCTGTTGCGGACTACATGGATAACATATTCCCGCTCGCCGCCATTCTCTGCCCGCACAACAATACGTATGTCATGGTTGCCGCCCTGAAGCTGGATCGTACCGGTCCCGCTGACTCTGGCCTTGCTGTCAATGGCAGCCGCACTTACAGTTATACTGCCGACAGAAGGATCCACGATCAGATTGTAAGAACTGGTATCCCGGCTGAAAGTAGGTGTCAGGGCAAAGCCTGCCACACTGAGGCTGGACAGCTTGTTGTTGGGGCTGCCGTCGCCGGTGGGACGCGGATAAGGCGTAGCCGGCATATTCTGGTAGACCGGGATCTTGAAGCGCAGGGGCGCTGTCTTTTGCATCTGGGAATAACCCTCTGCGAAAATGGACGCCTCCGAGGCCGCACCGTCTACATTGGTCATATACTGATGTTTGAAAAGGTTGCTGCCCTGGACATTGAACTTCTTTAAATAGAATGTATCCTGGCCATTGGCGGGATAATTGTTCATATAGAACTGGGCACCGCCGATAATCGCCTTCTCCGGCGTATTCCAGGGTCTTCCGTAATCGCCGGACTGGGAGGCATACCAGAGCCCCCGTTCCACAGCGGTCATACCGTTCTCCGCGTAAGCACCTACATTAAAATAATTATAATATCCGGCATAACCGGACACATTTCCCGAAATAGAGCGCCCCTGGCCGCCAGAACCCTGCTCCTGGATGATCATGGACGCAATCACATATGGATTCAGGCCCGTCTGCTGGGCGGCTCTCATGATAATATCCACATAGGATTCCTGGCCCGTGACCGACGTCCCCCCATAGTCCGGTGTAGACGGAGCAGAAGCGCCCCCGGGACCAGTCTGGGAGCTTCCCGGCCCTGGTGCCGTCACTACCGGAGAGGAACCTCCTGATCCCGGTGAAGACTGGGCATTCCCTCCCGGCGCAGTCTGGGCCGTACCTCCGCCGCCGTTTCCAGAGGGTACATTTCCTCCCGGAGGCACACCTACTACAACCTCGCCCACGGCAGATGTTACCAGATATGCTTTGCGCGGGGTGATGGATGCGTGGGGAGCTGTGAGCACTGCCGACTGGCCGGGACCTGTATTGGTATTCCCCCCGCCGGGAGAAGTGACCACCCCCGGACCTCCCCCTGGGGTTCCGCCGGTATTCTGATTGGTACTGCCGGTGCTTCCTCCTGTTCCGGAGGTAGCCGCAGAGCCATTGAGAATCACATTCCCCTCCAGGAAGGTTCCCTTGACCATGGCCTGCAGACCTTCCCTGGTCTGGGTGCTGGCGTCAAATTTATGGTTCATGAACTGGAAGACAGATACCTCATCCAGAAAATTCCTGGGATCTATGTAGTAGCTGATAACCTCCTGGGAGGCCGCCACCCAGCTGCTTCCGTCAAACCCGGTCCAGGTTCCGTTGTCCCAGTTGTACGCGCCGTCTGCCAGGGACTTGTGGGAGGAAATGCTGGTTCTGGCCACCAGATTGCGGCCCAGAACGCTTTCATTGACCACCACGGTGTTCCAGTCAAGGCCGGTCTGGTGGGCTTCGAAAATCCAGTTGGGATACTGGGCATGGAGCTGCCTTAAAGGCTCCTTGTAGCTGTCCGGAAAGCCCTGGGCAGCCAGACTGGCTTCAAAGTCAGCGCTGGGTGTGTAGGACACCGGAAACTTCACATAGGTCCCCAGCACATAGCCGGTCTGGGAGCTGCCGCCCTGGCCGATAAACCGGATCTGGTACCAGGTCTTCCCGTCGCTTCCGGTGGTCTCATTGATCACCGTGACCCCCGCCCCCTTTGCCAGCTTTGCCACTGAGGTGTTGCCGGTGCCGGGTCCGCTCCGCACATTCAGCACCGATGCATTGACCGTAGCCGAACGCTCCGTATAGGCAAATACAGGCCCCGGCAATGCCCCCGCAAAGGGGGGCTGTATACTGAGAACAAAGCCCAGCACCAGGGCCAGTACCTTCTTCCATCCTGACTTTTTCATCTGTCATCTCCTTTTTGCAGCCGCCCAGATACCCTGGAACGATTACCCTTTTTGACAATACCCCCATTATAATGACAAATGCTGGCAGCTGTCAACTAAATCAACAAAACTTCACAGATTCGGAATGATTTGTAAGAAATCCTTTAAAATTCAGATGGCTGACAATCATGGAAAAAGAGCTGCGCCTTGTTGCACGCAGCTCCCTTCCTTATTTTACCATTCCCGGCCAGCTCCTTATCGGACTGGTCATTCCTATGCCCGACCCTTCCATTCCCATGTACAGTATTTCCTACCATTATATATTACGCCCAGCCATTCCCATGTACATCACGTTCTGTCACTTATGCGGCCAGATCAGGTCCGTTCATCCCCGCCATTGCTTTGCTGAATATAATCTTCCGTTTACTTTCTGGTCACTGTCTTGGTGACAATCACATCGCTGTCGTATCCAAGGATTCCTTTGATCACTACTGTTCCTGCCTGAACCGGCGCCTCCACAGTGACCTTGCGGACCTCAGCCATGACGTCAAAAATCCTTTCCTTGGGAACCGGACTGGTCAGACGCACGCTTGCCAGAGGCAGCACGCCGTTTTTCACCAGCACGGAAGTGGCGATGTTTCTCTGGGGATCCGTCAGCTCCTGTCTGACATAGGCCTCCCCCCTGGGGCAGGTGGCCCCTTCTATAGAAAGGAGCTTCCCATCCTCAATATCAGCTTCGATCTCACAGCCATTGGGGCAGATAATACAAGTAAATTCTCTTAACATTCTACGCTCACCTCCAGCTTCTGTGTTCCATTTATCTTCTCTGCCTTCACCGGGATCTGGATCATCTCAGCAGGCAGCGCCTTCTTCATCTTCTTAGAAGCAATCTCCTCACCGTTCTGCTTCACTACGATCCGGCAGTTTTTGATCAGGCTTCGCACCCGCATGGAAAGCGTCACATCCTGGCTGCCGCTGATCTTCTGCGGGATCGTGTGTCCGATGTTGCCGTCAGTGACGATCTCTACCGGACACTCCGGCAGAGAACCATGCTTTATGTATTCCGCGGCAGAATCCGCCAGCCGCTCTGCCTCCATGGATACGAAATCCACCAGGTCATGGACATGGAGCACATTGCCTGCCACGAAGATGCCCTCTACGTTAGTCTGGAAATGCTCATCCACGATGGCGCCCTTAGTCCGGTTATCCAGCTTCACACCTGCGTCCAGGGACAGCTCGTTTTCCGGGATCAGGCCCACGGAAAGAATCAGGGTATCGCAGGCATATTCTTTTTCAGTACCTGGTATGGGTCTCAGATGCTCATCCACCCTGGAGATCGTCACCCCGGTCAGACGGGAACCGCCGTGAACATCCGTGACTGTATGGCTCAGATACAGCGGAATGTTATAATCATTAAGACACTGTTCAATATTTCTCGGAAGGCCGCTGGGGATGGGCTGGATCTCGAAAACTGCCTGGACATGGGCCCCCTCTAAGGTCAGCCTTCTGGCCATGATCATGCCGATATCCCCGGAGCCAAGGATCACAACCTCCTTAGCCGGCATCCGGTTGTAGAGATTCATGTAAGCCTGGGCCACTCCTGCGGTAAATACTCCTGTTGGGCGCTCTCCCGGAATCGCCAGAGCGCCTCTTGTGCGTTCCCGGCATCCCATGGTCAGGATCACGGCCCTGGCCTGGTACTGGACCAGTCCCTCACGGCTTGCCACAGTGACCACCTTATCCGGGGATACCTCCAAAACCGTGGTATCTGTTCTGTAGGGAATCTTCTTCTCCACAACTTCATCAATAAACCTCTGGGCATATTCAGGGCCGCTCAAAGTGGTCCTGAAACGGGTCAGGCCAAAACCGTCATGAATGCACTGGCGCAGGATACCCCCCAGGTGCTTTTCCCGCTCCAGGATCAGAATATCGGTAATTCCTTTATTATGCAGCTCTACGGCAGCCGCCAGACCGGCAGGACCACCGCCGACGATAATAACATCTCTCTTTTCCATGATCTTACTCCTCCTCGCGAACCTTTCCCATAATCACCTGTGAGCCCTGCCTTGCATAGAGAACCTCTGTCTCCTTCTTTCCCAGCTCTTCCTCGATCATCTGCTCCAGACGCATCTGGCAGTAACCACCCTGGCAGCGTCCCATCATGGAGCGGGTGCGGTACTTGACACCCACCATGGTGCTGACCCCCAGAGGATTGTGAATGGCCTCCAGGATCTCCGCGCGGGTGACCTTCTCACAGCGGCAGATCACCTCACCGTAATCGGGATTCTCTTTGATCAGGCGGGCCTGTTCCTCCTTACTCTGCTCAGCGAAGCGGACGATGCCCTTTCTTCTGGGATTGAAATCCGGGTTCTCCTTAAGCTCCTCCCGCTCTTTCATAAGATTGATGGCGTAACGGGCGATAGGCACTGCCGCCGTCAGGCCCGGAGACTCGATTCCCACCAGGGTGATGGCATGAGGGGCCAGATCATCCCTGATCTCGATCTTGAAATCCTGGATGGTTCCGTTGTCATCCACCCACTTGGGCAGGATCCCGGAGTAGTTGCGGATGTAATCTGCCCGGTTGATATGAGGCCAGATCCTGGATGCGCTTTCGGCCAGATAGTCGATATTCTTCTGAAGGGCGCCGTAGTACTCAAAGTCGTCAACCATATCTGCATTAGGCCCCACCGTGACATTGCCGTCAATGGTGTTGGTCACATGAATACCCATGTAGGTATTGCTGGGTACCGGGTAAACCGGCATGGGCAGCAAAGGACCGGTCCGCTTGTCCAGGATGATATAATCGCCCTTGGAGCCGATGATCTTATAGCCCCTGATTCCCAGCATATCCGAGATCTTCCCGCAGCCAAGCCCTGCAGCATTGACTACCCAGCGGCACTGGAAATCTCCCTGTATTGTCGAGATCCTGTAGGTGCCGTCTTCTTCCCTGGCAATGCCGGTCACCTGGTGGTCAAAATAATATTCCACACCGTTCTCATGGGCATTCTCTGCCAAGGCAATGGTATACTGGAAGGGATCCAGGATGCCGCTGTTGGGCGAGTACATGGCGAATTTGCCCACGGCGGCGGGAACCAGCTCATGAAGCCGGTCCTCATCAATAATCTCAAGGCCCCGGGATCCGTTCTTCTCTCCCTGAATGAGAGTCCGCTTCAGGGTGGCCATATCTTCCTCTGTATTTCCCACCAGCACCTTGCCACACCGCAGGAAGGGGAAATCCAGTTCCTCCGCCAGATCACCCATCATCTGGTTGCCTTCCACACACAGCCTTGCTTTCAGAGTGCCTTCGTCGTAAGCGAAGCCTCCATGGACTACGGCGGAATTCCGTCCGCTGGTCTCATAGCAGACATCCAGATTCTTCTCCAGCACGCCGATCTTTAACTGGTATCTGGACAGCTCACGTGCTATGGCACTGCCGACCATGCCGCCCCCGACAATCAAAACATCGTATAAGTGTTTCATGTAATATTGCCCTCCGATTCATCCTATAAATATATTCTATATGTACCATATCTGTAGAAACATGTCAATGTTTTTCCTTAAATTCATCCTATAAATTTGTCGTTTTGTGATTTTTACAGAAACTGGTTACACAAAAATTCCGCCCAGGTTCTTTTTCCAAAACCGGTTACCGCTGGTCTTAAGGATGATGGCGGATACGGCTATGGAAATCCATATAGCAGACAGCTTTTGGTGGCCACATATCAAAAAAGTGCAGTAGTCCAGACACCCTCTGAACTATTGCAAAAAAGCTGCATATGGTGAGTTTCCTTCTCGGCCATATACAGCTTCTTAAAATAATGTGTTATTCAGATGGTCATTTCTTACCATCTGTACCTTGATATTTGTTTCTGTCACGTGTTTTCCTTTCTGATCTCTTCTGTATAGCGGTTTTCGTTGTACAGAAGGTGCAGGTGCATGGCCTGCTGGGCTTCTACGGCGCGGCGGGTCCGGATAGCTTCGTAGATGGCCCGGTGGGACAAGAGTGTCTGCTTGTATTCTTCGGATGGGACCTCCCTGGCAAATACTGTTACCCCGGAACTGATGACGGGGATCAGGCGGGATACTACGGTGTTGTGGCTGCAGTTAGCAATCTGGGCGTGGAACTGGGTGTCTTTCTCAGAATAGTCTGACTCGGCTTCAATCAGGGCTTCTATCTCCAACAAGATCTCCTCTAACTGTCTGATCTCTTCCGGCTCTGCGTTCTGGGCTGCCAGGGCAGCGATGGAAGGCTCCAGCATGACCCGGATCTGCATCAGGTCCCTGGTAAGCTGTACCCGGTCTTCTACAAAGGAGAAGCCAAAGGGGTCATCGGCCAGACCCTGCTTCTCGGACACAAAGGTTCCGGAGCCCTGCCGGACCGATACGATATTTCTGGATGCCAGGACCCGGACTGCTTCCCGGACCGTGTTGCGCCCTACTCCAAGGAGCCTGGAAAGGTCTGCTTCTGTGGGAAGCTTATCCCCTGGACCATAGCCATTCTCCTGGATATACTGGATCATCTGGTCGGCTGCCTGTTCGGAAAGGGTCTTATTTTCCGCATTTCTTCTCATGCTCTATTGCCTCCTTCTTATGTAATCGTCCGAAATGCTCTGGAACGTGGGACGCTTCTGGATGAATCACTGTTACATCATGAACAACTCCGGGACCCGCAAAACTGCGGGTCCCGGAACATCTCTGCACTGGATAAATCTTATCTATGGTACCGGCAATATCTTCAAACCAGATGAAACTCCTGCCTGCCGGACAGTAATATACTTATACCGGATAAAGCTGTAATACTGGCCGCATCCTTATGCCGGATAAGCCTCATCCGTGATACCGGCCGCATCCTTACACCGGATAAGCCTTATCCGCAGTATCCGCTACGCCTGCGTCCACCTTGGTCTGCTGTGCTTCCCTGTATTTGAAGAACTCCTCTGCAACCTTCGGGAACAGAGCATAGGAGAGTACGTCCTCATCCTGCTGTTTCCAGCGGGCGCATTCCTTCTCAAATTTCGGAAGCTGCGGCTCAATCAGGTCTGCCGGCCTGCAGGTAATAGGAGTCTCGTCTCCGATGATCTTCTTCTGAACCTCTGCGTTGAAGGGCTTTACGGTCTGGCCGAATTCGCCCAGCATGATCTTCTTGGACTCCTTGGGCACCAGCTTGTAACGCTCTCCGGCAATGACATTCATAACTGCCTGGGTTCCTACAATCTGGGAGGACGGAGTAACTAACGGCGGCTCACCGAAGTCCTTACGCACACGCGGGATCTCCTCCAGAACCTCACGGTATTTGTCTTCCTTGCCTGCTTCTTTCAGCTGGGATACCAGGTTGGACAGCATACCGCCGGGTACCTGGTACTGGAGAGTCTTGATATTAACCCCCAGAACCTTCGGGTTCAGAAGGCCGCTCTTTAATGCTTCCTCACGGAGAGGTGCAAAGTAATCCGCGATCTCAGCCAGCTTTACCTGGTCAAGTCCGGTATCATAGGGTGTGCCGCGGAAGGTCTCTACCATCACCTCGGTAGCCGGCTGACTGGTACCCAGGGCCAGAGGTGACATAGCGGTATCGATGATATCGCAGCCGGACTCAACGGCTTTTAAGTAAGTCATGGACGCCACACCGGAAGTGTAATGGGTGTGCAGGTCAATAGGCAGCGCGGTGGATTCCTTCAGGGCACTGACCAGCTCCTCGGCCGCATAGGGGGTGAGAAGACCTGCCATATCCTTGATACAGATGGAATTGGCACCCATATCCTCAATCTTCTTTGCAATATCCTTCCAGTAATCCAGGGTGTAGGCATCGCCCAGGGTATAGCTCAACGCGATCTGGGCATGGGCATTCTCCTTGTTGGCTGCCCGGACCGCGGTCTGTAAGTTGCGCAGATCGTTGAGACAGTCAAAGATACGGATAATATCGATTCCGTTGGACACGGATTTCTGGACGAAGTATTCCACCACATCATCTGCATAGTGGTTGTAGCCCAGGATGTTCTGTCCACGGAACAGCATCTGCAATTTTGTCTTTTTGAATCCGGCTTTCAGCTTTCTCAGCCTCTCCCACGGATCCTCCTTCAGGAAACGAAGGGATGCATCAAAGGTAGCGCCGCCCCAGCACTCCACCGCATAGTAACCGATCTCATCCATCTTACTGATGATCGGAAGCATCTGTTCCGTGCTCATTCTGGTTGCGATCAGGGACTGATGCGCGTCACGCAGGACAGTCTCAACTATCTTAACCGGCTTTTTCTCTACTGCCATTTTATTTTCCTCCTAAACTATTCACTCAATTCGTCACCCTATACGCCAAAGATCGCCATAAAGGTACCCGCGGCTACGGCTGTACCGATAACGCCGGCTACATTGGGACCCATGGCATGCATCAGCAGGAAGTTGGTGGGATCCGCCTCTGCCCCTACCTTCTGGGATACACGGGCAGCCATAGGTACAGCGGACACACCTGCCGAACCGATCAGCGGGTTCACCTTGCCGCCGGTAACTACGCACATGATCTTGCCAAACAATACGCCTGCCGCTGTTCCGAATGCAAATGCGATCAGACCCAGGGCCACGATCTTTAAGGTCTCCACCTTTAAGAATGCCTCTGCGCTGGTGGTAGCACCTACAGATGTCCCCAACAGGATTACTACGATGTACATCAGGGCATTGCTGGCAGTCTCCTGAAGCTGCTTCACAACGCCTGACTCACGGAACAGGTTACCCAGCATCAGCATACCGACCAGGGGAGCTGTTGTAGGAAGAATCAGACAGACCACGATGGTAACGATGATGGGGAAGAGAATCTTCTCCAGCTTGGAGACCGGACGGAGCTGCTCCATCTTGATCTTGCGCTCTTCCTCTGTGGTCATCAGCTTCATAATCGGCGGCTGGATAATGGGAACCAGCGCCATGTAGGAATAAGCGGCCACTGCAATGGGCCCCATGTACTCGGTCTGTCCCAGCTTACCGGCAAGGAAGATGGATGTGGGGCCGTCGGCTCCGCCGATGATGGAGATGGCTGCCGCTGCCTTGTCATTGAAGCCCATAAAGATTGCCATGAAGTATGCAGCATAGATACCGAACTGGGCTGCCGCGCCAAGCAGGAAGCTCTTGGGGTTGGCGATCAGGGGGCCAAAGTCCGTCATCGCGCCTACACCCATGAAAATCAGGGAAGGAAGGATGCTCCACTCATCCATGAGATAGAAGTAATGAAGCAGGCCACCTACGCCGTTGGATGTTTCTTCAGGAGACGCCATAATATCCGGATAAATGTTTACCAACAACATACCGAATGCGATCGGGACCAGCAGAAGCGGCTCAAACCCATACCTGATGGCCAGGAACAGGAAAAAGAGCGCCACAAAGATCATAAGCAGATTGCCGCCGGTCAGGTTCAGAAAAGCAGTCTGATGAAGAAGATTAGTTAAGGTTGATACAATATAATCCATGTTAATCCCTCCATATGGAACTTGCTGTAGCCGTCCGGAAGATACCGGATCCGGTACAGCCTGTCATTATCTGCAAACGTACCGCTTAGTTCATAGTTGCCAGAGTTGCGCCGGATTCTACAGAATCGCCAACTGCCGCATTCACGCTTGCGATGGTTCCATCCTGGGGAGCGACGATGTCGTTTTCCATCTTCATGGCTTCCAGAACCATGATCACGTCACCCTTCTTCACTGCCTGTCCTACAGACGCCTTCACGGCCAGGATCTTGCCGGGCATGGGAGCTGCCACAGTCACAGAGCCTGCCGCGCCTGCTGCCGCAGCGGGTACAGCTGCCGGGGCCGCGGCGGCTGCCACCTTCGGAACCGCCTTGGGAGCTGCTGTCTGGACTACGCCTGCGGTCGTTCCCTCTTCCACAGTTACATTGTAAACATTACCATTGACTGTAATCGTATAATTCTTCATGATAAAATCCTCCTAAATATTCTTGCACATTACGATCCACGGGATCTTCCCTTTAAATTGTAATTCTTATGCTCTCTTCCACTTTGCCCCTGGTGCGCGCTTGATGGAGCGTACCACCAGTCCGTCTGCCGATGAATTCGTCGTTGCCGCAATAGCCGCTGTGATGACTGCCACCAGCTCCAGATCATCTGCCAGTTCCTCTTCTGCTGCCGCAGGCGCGGGAGCGGATACCGGCGCAGGAGCAGGTGCAGATGCACTGGCTGCCTTATCTGCCTTCATCTTACTGTCAAATGCATTGATATACTTGAAGCAGCCAATGATCAGACTGATGAATATCAGTACCAGGAACACGGTTCCCATACCCATAAGGGTATTCATGGCTGCACGGGTCATATTCTCTCCCGTGGTGTATTTCGGAGCGATGGATATGGAGACCGGAACCAGCGTATTGTTCTGAACCTCAAAGAACATTTTCATGGTGGCCCCACGTTTCTCAAACTGGACATCCAGAGTGCTTACGTAGTCTCCGTCCTCTGTCTCTTCGGCAACGGATTGATTCACCTGGACAAAGGCTCCGGTATCGCCAGACACATTGATCCATGCGGCGACTGCCTCAGCCACTGCATTCTGTTTCGCTTTCTTAAGCCGTGCCTGCACCTCTTCGGCTTCATCCTCCGTGACGCTGGTAATGGCATCAGCCCATTCCTCAGCCTCCTGGTTCACCTGGGCAGCCAGCATTGGATCCAGGCTCTCCCCGGCATCCTCCGCACTGGTGCTGCAGGCTGTCAAGGCAAAGAGACAGACTGCCATGCACAACACTGCTAATATTCGTCTTATATTCTGTTTCATATATCTGTCACCTCGTTCTAAACCGTGCCATGTTTTCTGTCCGGACGATCCTCTCTTTTGGTAAACAGCATCTCAAATGCTGCAATCACACGTTTTCTGGTATCGCATGCCTCAATGATATCATCCACATATCCTCTTCTGGCCGCTGCCACAGCACTTGACTGCAACTGGCGGTAAGCGGCTGCCTTCTCATTGATCAGCGCCAGACTGTCATCCGCACCGGCAATCTCGTCGGCGTACATGATCTTGGCCGCTGCCATCGCATCCATCATACCGATGGTGGCGCCCGGCCATGCGTATACCATATCAGCGCCGATGGACTTGCTGTTCATGGTAAGGTAAGCGCTGCCGTAGGCCTCGCCCACAACCACCGTCACCTTGGGCACGCTGGCATTGGCAAAGGCGTAGGTCAGACGGCCTGCTGCCTTGGCGATCCTGCGCTCGGTGCATTTGCTGGCCTTGTAGCCTTTGACATTGACCAGAGTCAGCAGCGGAATATTGAATGCGTCACAGAAGGATACAAACTTAGCCGCCTTATCACAGCCGCTGGCGCTTAAGGCTGCCTCATAATCCGCTTCCTTCACACCGGATTCATTGTAAAGAGCCGTGCGGTTGGCCACACAGCCTACGGTATTTCCGTTGAGACGGATAAAGCCGGTCACCATAGACGGTGCATAAGCCTTCTTGACCTCCAGGAAGAAATTGTCATCGGAGATCTGGGACAGGGCCAGGTCCGTGGCGCCTGCATAGTTCTCAAGATCAGAGCATACCCGGTTCAGATCATCGCTGCATTCGCTGTAGGACATGTCGTCCTCATTGTTGGCGGGGAGAATGGAGACCAGACTCCGGATCCCGCTTAAGATCTGTGCCTCATCCCCGGTAAAATCCACCAGGCCGGTATCTTCACTCTGGAAAGCAGCGCCTGCGGTATTGCAGACCTCTGCGCGGTTTCCGTCAATGGCATTAGGAGAATTGACAAATAATTTTGCTTTTTTCTCTTCCATGAAGATGAAGTCTGCCATTGCAGAGGAGACTGCCATACCGCCGCCGCAGGTTCCGAAGACCGCCGCGATCTGCGGGATCACACCGGATGCCATCGCCTGACTCAGATACATCTGGCCAAAGCCATTCAGCGCATCCGTCGCCTCCTGGAGTCTTAAGCCCGCACAGTCGATCAGGCCAACCACCGGTGCCCCCATCTTCATAGCCATGGAATAGATATTCGCGATCTTTCTGGCATGCATCTCACCCAGGGAACCTCCCATAACGGAAGCATCCTGGCTGTACACGTACACAAGGCTTCCGTCGATGGTACCGTAACCGGTGATCACACCATCTGCAGGAGTTTCCTTGTCAGTCATATTGAAATCCGTGTTCCTTGCAGTAACGTAGGAACCGACTTCAACAAAACTGCTCTCATCAAGTAATGCATTGATTCTGTTACTTGCTGATGTTTGTGTTGAATTACTCATGTTGCAATCCTCCATTTTGTAATATTTTCACGGAGCCTTATAAAGCTTCGGCAAACTGCTCCTGCTGCCTCTCCCCTTACAGCACAGCGGCCGGAAAGGATCCTGAAACAGCCATCTGCGGCATACAGCTTGTCTATTTCTTCACAAAGTTCCGCTTGGTAAATCCAATTTCTGCCGATTATAATTGTATAATGTACGGCGGTAAAATTCAAGCTGTTTTTTATTTATTTTCGTTTTCTTCACATAAGCTGTCCCTCCAGCGCCCCTGGCATTTACTTCTGCTGCACTGTCAGAAATCTGTTCAGAATTTCACAAAAGCAGTAGGAAAAATCCCACATCCGGACAGATTCACGGGCGTAGACCGGATAGACCCGGAGCACGGTGTCATCCATCATATACCGGATGCTGCCGATTATATCCCCCTGGCGCACCGGCGCACGGACTGTCTGTGGAAGTTCCAGGCGGATTTCCACCTCCTCGCCCTCTTTAAGAAGAACCTTAAACTGCTCCTTTTCCTGGTCGATATCCAGGGTAACAGCCACCTCCTTTGCCACCCCATCTTCCACCGGCACCGGCTTTAGACGTGTCTTGCGATAGACATTGCGGTACTGGTAATGTTCCTTTCCATATTGAAATAATGCCCGCGTATCCTCCCACTTATACGTCTTGTGGGGCGGCCAGCCGCATCCTAATAGAGCCAGCACAAAGGTCCGCCCGTCTGCCTCAAGAGCCGACACATAAGAATAGCCGGCTTTACCGGTAAAGCCTGTCTTGCCGGTGAGGACACCGTTCATCATATGGAGGAAGGCGTTGTGGTTCACACAGGAATATCCGGCTTTGCCGCTGATATCCGTGAAGGAATAATTCTCCGTCCGGGTTATCTCCAGAAATTCCTCCCGCCTGGGGGAGGTTCCGATACAGTAACGCAGGATCAGAGCCAGCTCCCTGGCTGTGGTGGCATGGATTTTCCCGTCGTCTCCGTCCAGCCCGTTAGGGGTGACAAAGTGGGTCTGGGTGCAGCCCAGATCCCTGGCCTTCTGGTTCATCATGGCCGCAAAATCCTCCACGCTCCCGGCTATGGACTCAGCAATCACCACCGCGGAATCATTGTGGGACTCCAGCATCAGGGAACGGAGCAGATCCTTCAGGTAAAATCTGGTTCCGGCAGGTGCGCCAAGGTGCACCTTGGGCTGGGACGCGGCATTGGCCGACACAGTGCAGATCTGGTCCGGCTCCCCATTTTCCAGAGCCAGAATGCAGGTCATGATCTTGGTGGTACTGGCCATGGGACGAGCCGTGTCCGCATCCCTGGCATAGAGGACACGCCCGCTGTCCCCGTCAATGAGAACCGCAGAAAGGGCATGAAGCTTCAGTTCCATGCCGGAGGTATCTGCCTGTACTGTCTCCGGAGACATCCGGTAAGGCCCGGTGTCTCCGGTACTGCCTATCCGGGCAGATGCCCTGAGCGCAGGATCTTCTGACTGTTCTCTGGCTGCCAGCTGTGTCCCGGCGACTTTCTCCTGCATCACATATACTGCTTTCTGGGGGTACCGGACACTTCCCCACAAAGCAAATCCCAGGGTAATCCCCATCATCAGTCCGTATAATCTGTGTCGTCCGTTCATGCTATCCTCCCGCCCTTTTCATCTACTTCCAGGCTACCTGGTTATTGCATCCTATTCCTGGGGGGCGGGGATTATACGAAAAGGCGTCACTGGCGCCTTTTCTGCATACTGAGGCATACGAAAAGGCGTCACTGGCACTTTTTGCGTACTGAAGCATACGAAAAGGTACGCGATAGAAAAACGCTCTCCTGCATTCCCTTAGGGATGTGCAAAAGAGCGTTTCACCTGGATCCTATTACCATCTATTCTGATAATCATCCATCTGCTGCCTCTAGAGCGTGTCTGAAAATTCATTCCCTTCAGCTGCGGGGCACGGCTTGTGGGAGATTTTGGATTCTCAGGCCCTTGGGATAGTGGTTTTTCAGTGTCCCCGCCGTGGCTTTGGCCCAGCCCAGGGAATATCCGTCCACGCATACCAGGGTCCAGCCTTTCAGCTCCCCCGGTCCTTCCAGGGGCTGGCCTCCCAGATAGGCCGCGATCTCCCGGCTGTCTGCACCAAAGGAAACAGACCGGGCCGCCTGTTCCCTGGTCAGAGCCAGAGCCAGGGCATGGGAGGGCTCGAAGCGGTTCTTCTTCATGGTACCCAGATGGAGACCGGGCCGCAGAACCCGCAGTCCCTCAAAGGAGCACATCCCCTCCGGCACCAGGTAGATCTGGTCGCCATAGAGATACAACCGTTTCTCATAGCCTGACAGCCAGTCCGGCCACCGGGCCAGAAGTCCGTCCAGGGCCTCTCCCAGCAGCCGGATCCCCGGCCTATCCCGCCAGAATCCGGGAAGCTTCATCCGGCGGAACTTCTCCTGGTCGGATTCAGAAGTCACCATACAGCAGCTATCCTGCCAGACCATCTGCCCCGGATCCCCTGGCCCCTTTTTTTCCAGAAGAGCGAGATAATGTCCTTCTCCCTTTGCCAGATGGGGCCAGATGCGAAATGTATCCGCCACTGCCCTGCATCCCTTCCGGGTCCATTCCGGGCGGCCCTTCGAGAGACCCGAAGGCCGTCCGGATTCTGGAAGGGCAGCCACACGAAATTCCGGGTGATTCTCCAGAAAAGCCGCCACCGTCTCCTCATCCTCCTCCGGAGCGAAGGTGCAGGTAGAATATACCAGACGTCCTCCGGGCCGCAGCATCCGGGCCGCATTGTCCAGGATCTCCTGCTGCCGCAGAGCGCAGGCGGACACATTCTCCTGGCTCCATTCGGTCCGGGCCTGCTCCTCCTTGCGGAACATGCCCTCGCCGGAGCAGGGGGCATCCACAATGATTTTGTGGAAAAATTCTGGAAAGTATTCTGCCAGCTTTCCGGAATCCTCCCTGGTGACTACCCCATTGACCACGCCCATCCGCTCCACATTCTGGGAAAGGATCTTTGCCCTGGCCGGATGAATCTCATTACTCACAAGAAGTCCCATGCCACCCAGACGCTGGGCCGCATGGCTGGTCTTCCCCCCAGGTGCGGCGCACAGATCCAGGATACGCTCCCCGGGCTCCGGAGATAAAAGCTCTACCACCGACATGGCGCTGGGCTCCTGAATATAGTAGAGTCCGGCCTCATGATAGGGATGCCGTCCTGGATGTTCTCCAGCCGGATAATAATATCCTTCCTGGCACCAGGGAACCGGAGTCAGCAAAAAGCATGTTTTGCACAATTCCTCCAGGCCCTGCTGCCCTTCCTTCAGGGTATTAAGACGAAGCCCCCGGATCCGTTCTCCTGCAAGGCTCTCGGCAAAGGCAGAATACTCCTCTCCCAGCAGTCTGCCCATCCGCTCCGTGAACCTGACCGGAAGGGTGACCGGCTCCATAGGCATTGTCATTTTCATAATGTCTGTCTCCTGTAACATTTCAAAGAATATCCCAAATGCTGTTATCTCCCAAAGAAGGTTCCCAGGATTCCGCGGCCAATGCTGGCTCCCAGGTTGCCCCCCAGCTTCTTGCCGAAGGTGCCTCCCACACTCTTTCCGATCTCATTGCCGATCTCCCGGCCAATGGTACCGCCTGCTGTCTTGGCCACACTGCTCACGGCCCGCTTCCTGGCATTGGCTGTGGCCTGACGCTCCCGTTCCTCTGCACGAAGACGGGCTGCCTCTTCTCTGGCCGCTGTCTTCTCTGCCTCCTTCCGGGCCCTGGCTTCCGCCTTCTGGCGCTCTGCCTCCTCCTTTGCCTTCTGGGCCGCTTCCTCATCTGCGGCCTGCTTCCGCTGGAAAAATTCGTAGGCAGAATCCCGGTCAAACATAGTGCCGTACCTGGTATACAGTGTTGTACCCTGGATCTCAGACTGACGCTTCTTATCATCAATGGGACCCATCTTGCTCTGGGGTGGAAGGATCCTCGCCCGTTTCACCATAGCCGGGACACCATCTGCTTCCAGGAAGGATACCAGCGCCTCTCCGATCCCAAGCCGGGTCAGAACATCGCGTGTATCAAACTCAGGGTTGACACGGAAGGAATCTGCCGCGGCGCGGACAGCCCTCTGGTCTGCGGGAGTGTATGCATGAAGGGCGTGCTGGATCTTATTTCCCAGCTGCCCCAGAACCTCATCAGGAATATCCCCCGGACTCTGGGTGATAAAATACACGCCGATCCCCTTGGACCGGATCAGCTTGACCACCTGCTCGATCTTGGAGAGAAGTGCCTTGGGCGCTCCCTTAAAGAGCAGATGGGCTTCATCGAAGAAGAATACCATCTTGGGCTTCTCACAGTCTCCGGCCTCCGGCATGATCTCGAAAAGCTCCGAAAGCATCCACAGCATAAAGGTAGAATACATCATAGGATTGTTGATCAGGCTCTCGCTGTGGAGGATATTGATCATTCCACGGCTTGTCCTGTCTGTGCAGAACCAGTCGTGAATATCCAGGGCCGGCTCCCCGAAGAATTTGTCGGCTCCCTGCTCCTCCAGGGCCACCAGATTCCGCAGAATGGCATTGATACTTTGTCTGGGGAGATTTCCATAGCGCCCGCTATATTCCTTATTGTTCTCGCCCACATAATTCAGCATGGCCCGAAGATCCTTGGTATCCAGAAGCAGGAGATCCTCATCATCAGCGATTCGGAATACAATAGTCAGGATATCGCTCTGGGTATTGTTCAGATCCATGAGACGCGCCAGAAGAACCGGTCCCATCTCACTGATGGTTGTCCGCAGCGGCAGCCCCTTCTCCCCATAGATATCCCAGAAACATACCGGGTAAGCCTGATAACCGAAGCCCGTCCCGCTCAGACCAAAGGCAGCGATCCTCTCCCTCATATCCTCCGTATCCGTACCGGACTCGCACATACCTGCCAGGTCTCCCTTTACATCCGCCAGAAATACCGGTACCCCTGCATCGCTGAATGACTCGGCCAGCACCTTCAGCGTAACGGTCTTGCCTGTACCGGTAGCCCCTGCAATCAGACCATGGCGGTTGGCCATCTTCGGGACGATATTCAGATGCTCATCCCCGCAGGATGCAACCCAGATTCCATTTTCGTAAAACATACCTATCTTCCTCCTAATGTTTTTCCAGCAGGCCTGTTATCCTGACCCGGACAAGCCGGAACCAGAAGTTTTCCCCGCCCCGTGAACTGTAACTATCATTTTACTATGGCTTGTAAAAATTGGCAATAGCTTATGCTATCGCCTCACCGCCCAGTAAGCAGAACACAAAAAAAGACCATACATTCTATCCCTGCATGGTCCTTTTCCACTGTGTGATTACAGCTCTACCTTGTAATCGCTGGAACCCTCGCCATTAACTACATAGTAGGCAGCGTTCTCTTCCGGCTTCACGTAAATTTCAATTGTCTTGATCTCCGTCTCTCCATGTGCTGTCTTAAAATTCTCGATAGCGGCTGCAAGGACCTCCTTGGCAACCACTTTCCTGCCGGCATACTCGACAACAACCTTTGCTTCCGGGGCTGCCGCCTTTTTCGCTGTTGTCTTTTTCGGAGCAGCTTCTGTCCTTGTAGCTGCCTCCTTCTCCACTGCTGTCTCTTTCTTTGAAGCTGTTGTCTTTTTCACTGTCGTTTTCTTCGGAGCTGTCCCCTTAACCTCAGCAGCTTCTGCTACTGCCTTAACCTCAGCTTCCTTTGCGGCATCTTTCTTTGCTGCCATATTGTCTCCTCCTCGTTGGAACTCGGGATCCAATCCTCCCTTTACTCTACGCGCACTTTGGGAAATCCTGTAAAATCTGATATGTAAATCCCGCAAGGTGCATTTCCTGTACACAGTTGCGTACATGGATGGCATTATAAATCCGATTTCTCCATTTGTCAATGAAATCCTTGTTTGGGTTAGGAAAATAAACGAATACGGAACACTACACGGGACGGGGAAAACTTTTTCCAGAGCTGGTATCTGCGGCCTCAAAAAACAACATGGCCGTGAAAAGTAGCTCTCGACAGCAACCACACGCCTCCCACGAAGTGTAATACGCAAACTGGCTTGATGTTGGAATCCAGATCATAATTTCTACTCACACGCCCCTCGCGAGGCGTGACCGCAACATTTTGCGTTTTTATTTTCATCACCTCTAAATATAGGAGCGGACACAAGAATATTACCTGAATCCGTGAAACTCAGTTGTTTTTTACAGGAATTGCTTAGAATAGATGTAATTCATTGTTTTGCATCGAATTCAAGTACACAATTCCTGTTTGTTGCGTAATATATATCTATTTTCAGCCTATAAAACGCAAAAATGACGCACCTTAACAAGCCTTTTTCTGTTTTACGTTTTTAGGCCAAAGCAAAACGGTTATAAACATCCATAAATACATGGCGCCACACATTACTGCAGCCAATTGCCAGGACAATCCGTCGTCCATGGGTTGTTATATGTCCGGCAATTTGAATCAG